>CBFGOU010000016.1:0-20561 GCA_965650445.1 uncultured Oxalobacteraceae bacterium
ATCGACCTGGCGCGGCGTGACGCGCACGCCGTCCGGCACGACGTGCACGGCATCGGTCTTGACCAGCCAGGTGTGGCGGTACATGCCGGCGCCTTCATACCACCAGCCTTCCATCGCATTGGCATCGGCCCGGATCGCGATGACGTTGGGATTCTTGTCCCCATACTGCAGGTAGGGCGTGATGTCGATGCGAAGCTCGTTATAGCCGGACCAGTTGTGATTGACGAGGTTGCCGTTCACCCAGACAGTGGCATGCGTGGCGATGGCGCCGAGCTCAAGCTCGACGTGGCGCCCGCGGTCGCTCTCCGGCACGGCCAGGTAGCGCCGGTACCAGCCGATGCCGCGCTGACGAAATCCCTGTGCCACGTTGGCCTTGGGATCGAACGGCTGTTCGATCTGCCAATCGTGCGGCAGGTCGAGCTTGCGCCATGCGGTATCGTCGTACTTGACTGCAGCGGCGCCGGATGCAAGGCCGGCCTTGGTCGCATAATAGGTCTCGTCCTGGGTGGCGGGAACGTGAAACGGAACGTCGCCGAGATGGAACAGCCAGCCGCGATCGAGCGACAGCCGTTCGCGTCCGCTTTCCGCGTGCGCCGGCAGGAACAGCAGGCCGGCCAGCACGGCGAACAAAAATTGACGGCAGAAGAGCCGCCGACTAAAAAACGTATACCTATCGAGCTTCATTGAATGTCTCTCCAATCTTAATAAACATAGGGCCAGCCATCCGCGGTAAAGCCAACGCGGTTGACTCCCAGCGTTTCATTGCCGTTATTGTTGCCATCGTAGTAGTGGTACACCATCAAGGGACCATCGCTGTCGGTCATCAGGCTCTGGCCGCCCGGACCTTTAATGTTGCCGTGCGCGCTCAAGACGATGGTGCCGCCCCCGTTGAGCATGTTGAGACCGCCTCGATCCAGGTAAGGCCCGGTAACCGAGCTGGAACGGCCCACGATGATGCGATACGTGCTGTTGGCGCCGCTGCAGCAGTTATTGATCGAAGCGAAGAGATAGTAGTACCCGTTGTAGTAGTACAGGTAAGAACCTTCCAAGCCCTTCGCTCGCTGGGCCAGATGATAGATGGTGGTATTGGCCGTTGATTGCTTGCCGGTCGATGGGTCCAGTTTGATCATGTACAGGCCATTCCACCACGATCCATACGACATCCACCAGCCACCGCTCTGGTCCTGAAGGATGCTCGGGTCGATCGCATTGTAGGGACTCGAGGCGCTCGACGAAATCACAATGCCTTTGTCCGTCCAGGCGGTGCTGTTCGGGGTCGGCGCCGTGGCGAGGCCGATTGCCGAGGTCTGCGATCCGAAGCTGGAAGTTGAGTAGTATTGGTAGTACTGGTTATTCATGTACACCAGATTGGGCGCCCACAGGGTGCCGCCCTTGGTGTACGTCGTTGTCCAGGAAGGCACGGGGTTCAGGGCGCTGCCGGCACTGGCGAAATTGATGCGGTCGCTGGACGAGGCGATCGTATTGTTGGTTCCGTAAAGCCAGTAGGTTCCCCCCGAGTCTCTCATCATGAAGGGGTCGTGTACGCGCGTACCGCTACCGCTCACTGTTCCTGGCAATGGATAGGGATCGGTGCCGGTGCTCACCAGTTGCCATTCCTGGCAAAGGCAACCGGACGCACTCCATTGATCGATGGTCGCAGCCGTCGATTTGCTTCCCTGATAGACATCGAGGTACAAGCCGCTGTTGACGTTCTTGATCAGGTAGTTGCCACTGGACGCCTGGGTGATTGTCCAAAGGTCATCGGCGGTGCCGTTATCGGCCCATTGCACGATCTGTGCACCATTGGATTTCGAGCCGCTCGACACCCCCATCAACTGGTGCGTCGCCATGTTCTCAATGTTGTACTGGCCACTGCCCATCGGGATGAAATGCCACAGCTGTTCGGCGCTACCGGTGTCGCTCCATTGAATCACACCGGTTCCAGCGCTCTGGCTTGCGCCGGGAATAGCCAGAACCAATCCGCTATTGACGTTCTTGATTTTGAATTGCACGCTGTCGCTCACGGTCACTTGAGCGCGTGCCTGAGCCACCAATGCAAACAGCAATACGAATCCGTATGCGTACTTCTTCATGGACATCTCCTGATCGGGTCCTGTTATGGGAAACGCTGTCGTGTGGGCGATAAGCGCATGGGTCATTGCCCGCAGCGTGGGCGCAATATATGGCACAAAAATAGTAAGTTCCAATCCAATTAATTCGGCGTGCGATATCGCTTTTCAGATGCCGCCGAGGTGGCGCTGAAAACAGAAAAAATCGTACGCTAACCGCCTGTCCGGCTTATGGCTGGGGAAGGGCCGGTTGCCGGCGCATCAGGTCAAAAAAAAGGCAGCCGAAGCTGCCAAAAACTGCCATTGCTGACAGGAAGAGACCGAGACCATGTTCTTACTGGATTTTCCGGTGCACCAGGACACCGGCTGAACGAGCGTAGCGGCGGACATTGCCGAGCTGATGTTCAAGCAGCGCCAGCCGATCGCGCAGATAGCGCTCGCGCGCGGCGCCAGCGGCAAGCGGCGGTTCACTGGCCCGCTGAAGTACGCTGATTTTTTTGACGGGCAAGCGGCGCGCGTCGGCATTCTTGAATCGCTGCGCGCCCTCGACCCAGATATCGCCACAGCGCAGCGCATTTTTCAATTCGTCCAGCGCGCAAATTTCGTACAGGCGGCGATCGATGCCGGCCTGGCCGGTCAGCAGCGGCCGCCACTCCGGCTTGATGAAGGTGTTTGGCGCATGGGCTGGCACTTTCAGTGCATTGCTCGCGTTCATGCTGCGCAGCACCTCGATGGCCTCCAGCAGGTCGCGGGCAGCCGGCCTGGCATGCAGCGCCAGGACATCCAGCAACGCCGGCGCGTAGCCGCGCAGCGTGCTGAAGTGCCTGCTCACCAGGCGCAGCTGGCCGAACGATGCCGGCACGGACTGGCCGCGCGCGCAATCGTCGCCGGCGTCGACCGCCTCCATGGCGGCATATTTGATCTCAGCGCTGGTGAACAGATCGACCAGAATGCGCTCGTGCAGCTCGACGATCTGGTCGGTGATGGTGGCCATCCGCTCCAACAGCACGGCAAGCAGCGTAGCGTAACGCCGATCGCTGTCGAATTTGGCGAAGCCGGCGGCCGGGATATGCGCGCCCGCACGGGCGAGCTTCTGCAGCCGGCTCTGCTGGACCTTGCCGGTGCCATGCGGCAGCCCCAAGGCGCGCAGCGTCTTCAGACGTTCAATATGCTCGAGCATGCAGCGCGCCGTCGGCTTCGGCGGCGACTGGCGCAGCCACGTCAGCCAGGTCAGATTGCTGTCGGGCCTCATCTGCAACAGGCCGTCGACGAGTTGACGATGGCGTTCGCTCAAGGATGCCACCAGCGCCGTGCAGGTGCGCCGGCTGGCGCGGGCGAGCGCTTCCGCGCAAGCGCGGTCGATCACGCTCATGGCAGGCGCGATGGTGCCGCGCTGGCGCAGCATCGCCATGGCCTGTCCGGCCAGTACCAGCGGATCGTCCGTGTGGGCGGCGGGGCCGGTCAGCGCGCGCACCAGAAAGCGGAAGTCCGACAGGCCGAAGGTGGACAAGCCGAGGTAGGCGCGCAATTCCTGGGAATGTTCGCGCCGTGTCTCTTCGCGCGCGCCATAGCGCGCCCAGGCACTGGCTGCTACGCCTGCCTGCCCGCCTATCCATTCGATGACCGCCTGGGGAATCCGCGCGCCGGTTCCGAGGGCATGGCCTGGATAGCGCAGCATGGCCAGTTGCACGGCAAAACCGATGCGATTGGCATCGCCCCGGCGCCGCCGGATCAGCGCCATGTCCGACTCGTTGAACGTATAGAAGCGCAGCAGGTCCTCTTTGCTTTCCGGCATGGCAAGCAGGGTGGCCTGTTCGGCGGCAGACAGTAGCGAGCGACGCGGCATGGTTAGTCTCCCATTTGCAAATAAGCCCCGGACATCGGGAGGTTTATCGTTAAACCTAGTCAGCCAAAAAAAAGCGGGCCGCAGGCGGTCGCTGATCCTCCCCCGAAATTTGGCCTCGCAATGACTTCTTGAACCAAGGCCAGCAAAGAGTTTTCCAGGTTGGTACCGATATTAGTTGAACGTAAAACTAAATTCAAGGAAAATCTGCGCACTTATCATGTCGACATACTTTTGGATTGAACAATGGCAACTATCAAGGAAGTGGCGGCGCAAGCCGGCGTTACCCCGACCACCGTCACCAATGTCCTGCGCGGACGCGGCAAGACCAGCGAAGCGACACGCCAGCGCGTGCTCGACACTGTGGCGCTGTTGGGCTATCGGCCCAATCTCACGGCGCGTGCCCTGGTGGAACGCAAGGCGCCCACGTTCGCGCTGATGCTGACCTGTATCACCAACCCGTTCTACCCCGAGTTCATGTTGCACGTGGATCAGGCGGCCCGCAAGCGCGGGCGTTACCTGATCGTATGCAACACCGACTACGAGTCGGGCAAAAAAACCCGCTTCCTCGACGAGGTCGCAGGCTCGCTGTCGGACGGCGTGATCGTCGCCAACAATCCAGACATCAATCTCGAGCAGCTCAAACAGGTCGTGGCCAGTGGCACCCCTGTTGTAATTAATCTGTGGGAAGATCCCGGCGCGCATCCGGGAGTGCCGTGCCTGGCATTCGACGGCCGGCACACGGGCCGCATCGCGACCGAGCATCTTGTCGGCCTCGGGCACCGGAAAATCGGTGCCATCATTGCCAGCCCCAAAAACGGCATCCACGACCTGCGTTATCAAGGGTTTCGGGATGTACTGCGTTCAGCGCGGATAGCCTGCCCCGCCGCAACCGTTCGATATTGCGCGGATACCTTTGCTGGAGGAAAAGAGGCAGCCATCGACCTTCTTACTTCCGCGCCCGAGCTCACCGCAATCTTCGTTTCGAACGATCTGGCTGCTTTGGGCGTCCTGGAGGCAGCGGCAAGCCTGGGACGGACCGTGCCCGACGATCTTTCCGTCGTAAGCATCACCAACACGATGGTGTCGAGCCAGTCTCGCCCGGCATTGACAACGGTCGCCATTCCAACCGCCGTGATGGCGGCCCGTGGTGTCGAGCTGCTGATCGAGATTCAGGAAGGCAGACATGAGGCTGCGCCGATGGAATGCATCGCCGGCCTGGAACTGATTGTGAGAGCATCCACTGCCAGGCCGGCGATGTAAGGGATGGAACCGGGGCGCTGCCATGCGAACCATGGCCAGGCCCCGCGCACGGTCAGTTCCTCCAGTTCAGCGACAGGCCGATGGTGCGGTCATACCGGCGGGTATCGCGTGGATACAGGTTTTGGTTATCCCAGTAGTCGACATACTGGAAGTTCAGCAGGTTGGTACCGGTCAGGTTGACCGACAGGTTCGGGGTGAACTTGTAGCTCAGCGAACCATCCAGGGTCGACAGCGGCGCCGCGATCAGGTCGCGTGCCGGCGCGGTGCCGGAATTGCTCGGGTGATCGCCATAGACCTGCACGAATTTCGAGCGCCAGTTGTAGGCCAGGCGCGCCGATACGCCCGCTCTTTCATACAGGGCGACCAGGTTGTACGAGTTCTTCGACATGCCGCTGAATGGCTTGCCCTGCAATCCGGGAACGATCGACGAGGTCAGCCCGCCTTCCATGTAGCTGACGTTGGCCTCCATGCCAAAGCCGCCCAGCCAGCCCGGCAGCGAGTCGAAGAACTGGCGGTACGACGCTTCCACGCCCTGCAGATGGCCCTTGTCGGTATTGAACGGACGGCTGGTGTCGTACTTCACGCCCTGGAAGACTTCCGGTACCGTCTTGTTGATGATGTAGCCGTCGAAGTTATGCCGGAACACGGTCAGGCTCAGCATGCCGGTCGGCGCGAAATACCATTCCAATGCCGCATCCAGGTTCTGGCCGGTGAATGGCTGCAGGTTCGGATTGCCACCCTGCGCGGTCGCTTGCACCGTGGTGCCGTTCGCGGCGACGTAAGCGGTGCCTGGGTTCAGCTGCGAGAAACTCGGACGGGTCAGGGTCTTGGCGTAGGCCACGCGGCCAATCAGGTCATGCGGCAACTTGGCTTTGAAGCTGGCGCTTGGCAACACATCGGTGCCGCTGGCGCTGACCGGGGTCTCGACGTACTGGCCATTGACCACGCTCTTGCCGATCAGGTCGGAATCGGTCCGGGTCACGCGCACACCGAGCAAGCCGTCGACCGGAACGGCGCCCAGGTCGAAGCCGATTTTGCCCGACACATACATCGAATAGTTCTTCTCGACGTCCTTGAAGAAGGAACCGGGATCGAGCCCTTTCGCGGCCGGGTTGCCCGTCACCGCCTGGCGCACCACCGAGGTGCTGTCGATCAGGTAGCTGGCGCACGGGGTGTACCAGTTCTGCGTGCCGTAATCGCGCGACATCGTGGGCGTGGTGCAGGTCATGCCGGGAATCGTCGACGCCTTGACGTTGTTCGGTGCGGAAGCGCTACCCTCGAACGACTTGATCGACTCCGCCGTACGGTGATTGACGCGTACGCCCGCCAGGAATTCCGTGAACAGGCCGTCGCTCGCCGGCGTAAACACTGCGTCGGAGCGGAAGTCGGTGGAAGCGCCCTTGTCGTTGCCGTAACGGTCGAACAACTGCAACAGGTTGATGTTGGCCGGATTGGCGATATCGATGCCGCTGTACTTCACATACGCCCCGCCATCGACATTGGTCTTGCCGTACGCATTGGGAATGTTGGTGATCATGTCCAGGATCGGATTTTGCCAGACGTATTTCGAGTCGGTACGCGCCAGTTCGGACGTCAGGCGCAGGCCGGGCGTCACCCGCCACTTGGCCCCGACGGCCACCTGGGACGTTTTGTTGTCCGAGTAACGCGCTTGCGTCGACAGGATGGTGTTGGCATTTTGCGAGGTCACCGTATCGACTTGGGTGGAACCGGGAATCTTCGTTGCGCTGCTTGCGCTGGCCCAGAATGGAAAGCCGACGAGGAGGTCGGTCTGATCGTTGCCCTGGTAGTGGGACGCCAGGCCTTCGGCATAGATTTCCAGATCGCTGTTCGGGCGGTACTGCAGGGCGAAATTGGCGGCGGTGCGTTGGCGCTCGCCAAAGATGGTCTGCAGGCCGAGGACATCGGGGCCAGTCATACCCGGCCCCAGCCACTCTTTCTGGATCGGGAACGACTGGAAGGTGCGCTCCTCCCAGTAATTGCTCCTCACATACGACAGGCCGGCCAGCGCGCCGAACTCGCCGGCGCTGGTCTTCCAGCGGTTCGAGAACAGGGCGTTGGCTTCCGGATCGGTGCGGTGGGACTTGTCCTGGTTGCGTGCACCGACGCTCACGCTGGTGGTGGCGCCCTTGAAGTCGAAGGGACGGTTGGTGCGCACGTCGATCACGCCGGCGATGCCGCCTTCGAGCAGTTCGGCGCTCTGCGATTTGTAGACATCCACGCGCTGCAGCATGGTCGATGGAATGTCGGCCAGCTGGATGTAGCGGCCGGTGGTGGTGAACATTTCGCGGCCGTTGAGCAGGGTTGAAATGCCTGGCAGGCCGCGGATCAGCACGGTGTTGGCTTCGCCACCGTCGCGCCGCACCTGGATGCCGCTGACGCGTGCCAGGGTCTGCGCCACGTTGGTATCGGGGAATTTGCCAATATCGTCCGCCACGATCGAATCGATCACGTTGTCGGCGTCCTGCTTGATCTTCTGCGCCGTTTGAGCGGCCCGGCGTACACCGGTGACCAGGACGACATTGACGTCGCTGGCTTGTGGCGTGGAAGCCGGGGCGGCTTCCTGCGCCCATACTGATGCACTGCTCAGAACGCCAGCCGATGCCAGCGCGGCGACGGTCAGCTTGAGCGCGAACTGCGCGGATTTTTCCGTTCTCATAATGGTCTCCTGTTGATTTTTTACTGTAATAAAACAAACTACTTCGACCGCGCGGCGTGTCTGTTCAGCCTGGCGAGTGGACGCAATGTAGCCGACGAAAAAAACTAATTCCAATTCATTTTCTCCGGGGGGCGATATTGTTTTGGGGATGCTGGTGAGGTCTCGCAGAAAACAGGAAAGAACCGTACGCTAAGGCGGCATGGGGAGTGCCGCGCTTCCCGGCCGACGGTCTTGCGACCGTACATTTCAGCTATCAGGGACCGGGAGAAGCAGTGGCCAGCCACAGTGGCTGGCAGGTCGCGCATGGCCCGGCATCAGGGCTCAAAGCGGGTATGATTGTTGTATTATTCGTCGATGTATACCGCAATCAAGCTGATAGTGACCTACATCGGCCTTTCCGTTGTGATGGGACTGATGTGGGTCATCCTCTCGTACCCCGACACCCCGTCCACGGCAGCTCAATGGCTCTGGTTATTTGCGCTTGCTCTCCCGCTGCAATTGGCAGGAGAGTTCGCAGGCGAGCTTTTATTGAATAACAAGGCGACACGTTTGGTGGAGCAAAAAACGGCCACGAAGCCTTTCTCAATGCTCCGCATTTGTTATGGTGTCCTGCTTTTCCTGGTGATCGCCGGTCTGCTGTTGGGAGCCGGCTACGGATGGCGAGTACTTAGCGGCCGACTGTAGAGGACCTCGAAAGAAAATCAGACGCTGTACCCGTTACGTACAAGGAGATACGATGTCCGAACTAAAAGTACAATGTTTCACCATCTCGCTCGATGGCTTTGGAGCAGGCGCGAACCAGAGCCTGGAAAATCCAATGGGTGAGCGCGCGATGACGCTGCACCAGTGGTTCCGCGGCACTCGCACTTTCCAACGCATGATGGGTGATGAAAGCAAAGGCGTAGACGGTCCGGACGAAGATTTTGCCGCCCGCGGCCTTGCGAACATCGGCGCCTGGATCCTGGGCCGGAACATGTTCGGTCCAATCCGTGGACCATGGACAGACGACGAGTGGAAAGGCTGGTGGGGAGAGGAACCTCCGTATCATGTCCCCGTGTTCGTGTTAACCCATCATCCCCGCGCGCCGCTGGAGATGAAAGGTGGCACTACCTTTTATTTTGTCACCGACGGCATCGAGTCCGCTTACGCTCAAGCCCGCCGAGCAGCAAACGGCAAGGATGTGCGTCTAGGGGGTGGCGTGGCGACTATTCGCGAGTATCTGCGCGCCGGCTTGATCGACGAGATGCATCTGGCAATCTCCCCGGTATTGCTCGGATCGGGCGAATCCTTGTTCGCAGGACTTGACCTGCCAAGTCTGGGATTTCGTTGCACCGAGCACGTGCCGACCGAAGCCGCAACGCACGTCGTGCTACGGAAGAACTAAGAAACTACAGCGCCTCCTGGTTCAGCGGCCTGGCAGTTGAATCGGAGACGCCCGTGTTACCGCGCCGTTTTGCAATCGATAACAAGTAAGACGCCCAGGAGGCATCATGACGGTGAAGCGAATGGACAACGTCGGCATCGTGGTTGAAGACATCGATGGCGCCATTGAGTTTTTTTCCGAACTTGGCCTTGAGCTCGAGGGGCGCGCTCCAATCGAAGGAGACTGGGCAGACGGCGTCACTGGATTGCCCGGCATTCGCGTCGAGATCGCCATGATGCGTACGCCGGACGGTCACAGCCGGCTCGAGATATCCCGATTCCTTGCGCCACCGGTGCTCGCCGATCACCGGCGCACCCCGGTGAACGCCCTCGGTTACCTGCGCGTCATGTTTACCGTGGAGGACATCGACGATACGCTCGCCCGTCTCGAGAAACGCGGCGCGGAACTCGTCGGCAAAGTGGCCCAGTACGAAAACACGTACCGGCTCTGCTACATACGGGGCCCCGAAGGAATCCTCATCGGGCTCGCTCAAGAGCTCGGGCATGGCGCCTAGCCCGGTGTAGTTCGAGCGGAACGGCGACCACCAGAAGAGCAAGGCAGGCAAGCAGCAGCGCCAGGGAAAGTACCAATATGGAGACGGTATGTTCCTGCCGGTATTGAGACGCGCCGCTGATCATGACGATAGCCGCGACGAGTCCCCAATACCGTTTGATGACGCTCTTGAGTGCAGTTTTGAGCATTGAGGTTTCCTGAAAGCGCCTAGCGCCCCACGCGCTCCAGTTTTGCCACCGACAGGTCGAGCATCTTCATGCCGGCGCGGCCGAAGTTGATCTGCGCGCGCGCATTGCTGCCGCCGCCTTCGATATTGACGATCACGCCCTCGCCGAACTTGGCGTGCGCCACCGATTCGCCGATCCGCCAACCGGGACCATTGCTGGCCTTCTGGGTGATCTGCTGGGCGATCTTGTTGTCCGAGCCGCCATTGAACTGCACGTCGTCCCAGGCCGACTTTTTGTTGGCAAACCAGTGCGATTGCACGCGCGGCGTGATCCACCTGAGCGCTTCTTCCGGCAATTCATCGAAGAAGCGCGATTTGGTGTTGTAGCGGGTCTGGCCGTGCAGCATGCGCGACTGGGTAAAGCTCATGTACAAGCGCTTCTTGGCGCGCGTGATGGCCACATACATCAGGCGCCGCTCTTCGTCCACGCCATCCATTTCGCGCGAGCTGCTGTCGTGCGGGAACAAGCCTTCTTCCAGGCCGGTGATGAACACCGCGTCGAATTCCAGGCCCTTGGCCGAATGCACCGTCATCAGCTGCAAGGCGTCCTGGCCGGCCTGGGCCTGGGCGTCGCCGGCTTCCAGCGAAGCATGGGTGAGGAAGGCCGACAGCGGCGACATGACAGTCGGCATCGGCGCATCGGCATCGAGCAGTTCGACGCCATCGGCGTTGACGATGGGCGCGCCGGCCTGGGCATCGGCGCGCGGTCCCAGGTGCGCCGGGGCACCGGGGCCGAAGCCTTCCTCCTGCACGAACTGGGTGGCGGCGTTGACCATCTGCTCCAGGTTTTCGATGCGGTCGGCGCCTTCCTTTTCGTTCTGGTAGTGGGTCAGCAGGCCGCTCGCTTCCAGCACCACGCGGACCATTTCCGGCAAGGCCAGTTGCTGGGTCTCGAAGCGCGCGCCTTCGATCAGGCGCACAAAACCACCCAGCGCCGAACCGCCCTTGCCTGCCACGTACGGCACCGCCGCGTACAGCGAGATGCGGTGCTGTTCGGCCGCCATCTGCAATTGCTCGATGGTGCGCATGCCGATACCGCGCGTGGGGAAATTGACCACGCGCAGGAAGGCGGAATCGTTGTGCGGATTGTCCATCAACTGCAGATAGGCAATCGCGTGCTTGACCTCGGCGCGCTGGAAGTAGCGCTGCCCGCCGTACACGGTGTAGGCAATGCCGGCCGCAAACAAGGCGTGCTCAATGACGCGCGACTGGGCATTCGAGCGGTACAAAATCGCAATCTCGCTGCGCGCCGCGCCATCGGCCATCAGGCTCTTGGCTTCCTCGATGATCCACTGCGCTTCTTCCAGGTCGGACGAGGCTTCGTAGATGCGCACCGGCTCGCCATGGCCGGCATCGGTGCGCAGGTTCTTGCCCAGGCGCTTGCTGTTGTTGGCGATCAGGTGGTTGGCGCTGTCGAGAATGTGGCCGTGCGAGCGGTAGTTCTGCTCCAGCTTGATCAAATTCTCGACGCGGAATTCGCGCTCGAACTTGGCCATATTGCCCACGTTGGCGCCGCGAAATGCATAAATGCTCTGGTCGTCGTCGCCCACTGCAAACAGCGCGCCGCCGTAGTGCCCGTCCGGACCGGTCAGCATCTTGAGCAGCTTGTATTGCAGATCGTTGGTGTCCTGGAACTCGTCGACCAAAATTTGCTTGAAACGCTGCTGGTAGTGTTCGCGCAATGGCTGGTTACGCTCCAGCAATTCGAATGCGCGCAGCAGCAGTTCGGCAAAATCGACCACGCCTTCGCGCTGGCATTGCAAGTCGTACAGCTCATACAGCTCGACGAACTTGCGCTCGATCGGATCGTGCGCTTCGACCCGGTTGGCGCGCATGCCCTGGTCCTTGGCATTGTTGATGAAGTACATCAGGTTTTTGGCCGGATACTTTTCATCATCAATATTGTTGGCCTTGAGCAGACGCTTGATCATCGACAGCTGATCCTGCGAATCCATGATCTGGAAAGTTTGCGGCAAGGCGGCGTCGCGGTAGTGCGTACGCAGCATGCGGTTGCACAGACCGTGGAAGGTGCCGATCCACATGCCGCGCGTGCTCACCGGCAACATAGCCGACAGGCGGGTCAGCATTTCCTTGGCCGCCTTGTTGGTAAACGTCACCGCCATGATCCCGGCCGGCGACACCTGCCCGGTCTGGATCAGCCAGGCGATCCGGGTGGTCAGCACGCGCGTCTTGCCCGAGCCGGCGCCAGCCAGGATCAGGGCGCTTTGCGGTGGCAGGGTGACAGCGGCGAGTTGTTCGGGATTGAGGTTATGGAGGAGATTTTGCATCCCGCGATTATACCGCCCCTCCCCCCTCCAAACGCTTACCGGCGCAGCGTCAGTACAGCACCACCGAGCGGATCGATTCGCCGCTCTTCATCAGGTCGAAGCCTTCGTTGATGCGCTCGAGCGGCAAGCGATGGGTGATCAGATCGTCGATATTGATCTTGCCTTCCATGTACCAGTCGACGATCCTGGGCACGTCGGTCCGTCCGCGCGCGCCGCCGAAAGCCGAGCCTTTCCAGACCCGGCCGGTGACCAGCTGGAACGGCCGGGTAGAAATTTCCTGGCCTGCAGCGGCGACGCCGATGATGATGGACTGGCCCCAGCCCTTGTGGCAGCATTCCAGCGCCTGACGCATGGTGGTGACATTGCCGAAGCATTCGAAGCTGTAGTCGGCGCCGCCGTCGGTGATCTGGATGATGGTGTCGACCACGTTCTCGACCTGCCCCGGATTGATGAAATGGGTCATGCCGAACTTGCGCGCCATGGCTTCGCGCTCGGGATTGAGGTCCACGCCGATGATCTTGTCGGCACCCACCATGCGCGCCGCCTGGATCACGTTCAGGCCAATGCCGCCGAGACCGAACACCACCACGTTGGCGCCCGCTTCCACCTTGGCCGTGAACAGCACCGCACCCACGCCGGTGGTCACGCCGCAGCCGATGTAGCAGATCTTGTCGAACGGCGCGTCGGAGCGCACCTTGGCCAGGGCGATTTCCGGCACCACCACATAATTGGAAAAGGTCGATGTGCCCATGTAGTGGAAAATCGGCTTGCCGTCGAGGGAAAAACGGCTGGTCGCGTCCGGCATCAGGCCGCGCCCCTGGGTCGAACGGATCGACTGGCACAGATTGGTTTTCTGCGACAGGCAGAACTTGCACTGGCGGCATTCCGGCGTGTACAGCGGAATGACATGGTCGTCCTTGCGGATGCTCTTGACGCCCGGGCCGACATCGACCACCACGCCGGCGCCTTCATGGCCCAGGATGGCGGGAAAGATGCCTTCAGGATCGGCGCCGGAGAGCGTGTAGTAATCGGTATGGCAGATGCCGGTGGCCTTGATTTCGACCAGTACTTCGCCTTCTTTCGGCCCTTGCAGCTCGACTTCCTCGATCGTTAGCGGCTGGCCAGCCTTCCATGCAATTGCTGCCTTGGTTTTCATGGTGTCCTGTGGATGATGTGGAATGAAAAACGCGCGCCCCGGGCGCGCGTTCATCATAACGCAGATCGTCGGCAGCGGCCCCTAGGCAGCGACCTCGCAATGCTGCTCCCACAGCGACCTGATCTGCCCGACCAGGCGCAGCGGCATCAGCGGCTTGGGAATCACACCAATGGCTCCGGCCTGCACGTACTGGGCGATATCCTTGTCGGCCGTCTGGCTGGTGATGAACAGGGCGGGAATGCCGGCCAGGTGAGGAAAGCGGCGCAGCAGAGCGAGGGTTGCCAAGCCGTCCAGTTCCGGCATCATCACGTCCAGCAGGATCAGGTCCGCCTGAAAATCGGTGGCGGCCAGCAAGGCTTCACGGCCGCTGCCACAATCGCGCACCTGGTATTGGCCGATCACTTCCAGCACCAGCCTGGCGGTGGTGCGCACGTGCAAATCGTCTTCGACGTACAGGATATTGTTCAACTCGTTCTGCATCGTCAGTCTCCCGCGGTCAGGCCGCTGGCGATGCCCAGCATGGTGGAAATCGTGCTCCACAACTGGCGCGGCGTGGTGAACGGCTTGGGCAGGTAGGCCAGCTTGTCGTTGCGCACAGGTTCAGTGGCCGAGTACACCAGCAAGGGGGTATTGGCAACCGATGCCAGCAGATGGCTGACGTTGCCGTCCGGCAGACTGGGGTCGACGATGATGAGCGAGAACAGATCGCTCTCGAGCATCCGGCGCGCCTCGGCGCAGCTGGCGGCGTGCACCACGCGCGCCTCGGGCACCAGCAGCGAACTGAGCGCCGTTGCGGTATCGGGATCGCAGTCGATCAGCAGCACGCGCGGCACGCTGGCCGTGCGCTCCTCGTCGCGCCCGGCGTCGGTGCCGAATGGGCCGTCGAGGATCGTGATCGTCAGCCGCGGCGCTTCGGCGCCGGCCGGGGCGCCGGCCGGCACCAGACGGCGTTTGGCGGAATGGACTGCGGCACGCCGGGGTGCGCTGGCGCCGCGGGCGCGCTGGCCCGGTATGCATGATCTGTTGTTTGTGGCCGCTTTCATCGCGACCTCCTTTTTGGGAACCGAATCGATCGAAATCCTGGATGGCTGCAGCGTGCATGGAAATGGCCATGGCGCAACGCACAACGCATTCAGGGGACAATCGGCGGAGCTAAGGCCGAAACACACGGTCGGCCGCGGGGTCAGGCGGCGCTGGAATGAGGCGGCGGCGGCGGGTTAAGGCACGCTGGCGCTAACTGCGGAACAAACCGTTTTTTTCTGGTTTGATATAGATCAGTGTAGCGCAATTTAGCGCAATATTTTTCGCGGGTGCAAAAAAATACGAGGCGTGAGGGACGCCGCCTGTTGCGACATGGCAACATTGGAAGAGACCCTCAGAAGGTCGGCTCAGCGGCCCTTCAACCGACTGGCAAAACCGGCATGCAAGGAATTCAATGTTTCTTCAGCGGCCAGCAATTGATCGGCTACTTCATTGATCTTGCGGCGGCTGGAACGGGCGTGATCGCGCAGTACCTCGAAGGCGGTATTGCGGTCGGTCTGGAACTTGCACATCAACAAGCCCACCGCCAGGCTGGTTTCGCGCCCCGCCGCCAGCGCGGCGTTCAGATTGTGCTCGGTGCGGCGCAGCTGGCGGATATCGTCAGCCCGCGCCAGGCCCGCTTCGAAGGCCGGCATCAAGCGCTCGGCGTCCACCGGCTTGACCAGGTAGCCGACCGCTCCGTTGGCGGCCGCCTGGCGGCTCGATTCGCTGTCGCCAATGGCCGACAGGAACATGAACGGCACGGTGGTGTGGTTTTTCAGGTGGCGCGCCAGTTCCAGTCCGGTCATGCCGGGCATGGTGATGTCGAGCAGCGCCATGTCCGGCTCGCGCTCGGCGATCAGCTGCAGCGCCTGCTCGCCCGACGTGGCGGACACGGTCTCGTACCCGGCGTGCCCGATGACCTCGGTGAGAAACTGGAGGAGTAAGGGATCGTCGTCAACGATCAAGATGCGGCGTTTCACGTTATGCGCGGAACTCATGTGATGGAAATCCCATTTTGCGGAACATTGTGAAAAGATTATACGACCCGCATTACATAAATGTGTGGGCTTTTTCCTTTCGTGCATACAGTGTGTCGAATTGGCGCGTCGCCGCGGCCGGGTCCGCAGCGGCGTAAACACTGGTAATGGCGGCAACCATGTCGGCCCCCAGGTCGACCAGCGGCGCGGCATTCTCGGGCGTCATGCCGCCGATCACCACGACCGGCAAATCGATCTGCGCGCGCGCTTCGGCAACGATGGCCGGCGCCGTCGTAAAGCTGTATTTCTTGACCGGCGACGGATAGAAGCCGCCGAAAGCGACATAGCTCGCGCCCGCGCGCCAGGCGGCATGGGCCAGCCGCAGGTCGCCGTAGCAGGAGGCGCCGACAATCTTGTCCGGACCGAGTTCGGCGCGCGCGGCGGCCACCGACATGTCGGTCCCGCCCACGTGCAGACCGTCCGCGCCGAGGGTCAGGCACAGGGCCAGGTGGTCGTTGACGATGAACGGACGGCTGTAGCGGCGGCACAGCGCCAGCAAGGCCGCGCCCTGTTCGCGGCGCAATTCAGGCGATGCATCCTTGTGGCGGTATTGCACCATTGCGGCGCCGGCCTCGAGCGCGGCGGCGGTCACCTCGACCATCCGCGCGGTGTCGTCCCAGTTGGGGGTGACCAGATATAGTCCTCGCATTGTCTTGCTCTCAAAAAAGTTGGGGATAGGCGGGTGCGGGCGCGCCGTCAGCGCAGCGGAATACGCTGGCCGGGCGCGATCGCAAACGCATTACGCAGCGATTGGTGGGTGTAGGCCTGGGCCAGCGCGAACGCCTGCGCGACCGTCCGGCCCAACGCCAGCTGGGCCGCGATGGCCGCTGCCAGGGTGCAGCCGCTGCCATGGAACTCGCCGGGCAGGCGTTCCCAGGTCCAGGCCTGGCTGCCCCAGCGGTTGACCACGTGCGGCCCGTCGCCGTGACCGCCTGTGACGAGCACGTTTGGACAGGACACCGCGCCCAGCGCCGCCGCCTCGCCCAGGTTCGGCACCAGCACGCTGGCCAGCGCCAGCAACGGCGCCAGCGCCTCGAGGGCATTGCCGCGCGCGAGCGCATCGCCATGGCCGCTGGCGAGCACGGGATCGAGCACGATCGGCAGGGACGGATTGCACTCCCGCAGGTCTTGCAGCACGCCGGCCAGGGCCAGCGCATTGGCGTGGCTGCCGGGGATACCGATTTTGACGGCATCGATGCGGATGGTCCGGGCCAGCAGGCGCACCTGGCGCACCAGCAGGCCGGCATCGACCGGCACCACCTCGTGCACGCGGTTGTTGTCCTGCACGGTCAATGCAGTGACCACCGGCAGCGCGTGCGCACCCTGCGCCGCGATGGCCAGCAGATCGGCGGCCATCCCGGCGCCGCCGGACGGATCGAGTCCGGACAGCACCAGCACGGTGGCGGCACCGGTGTCGGCGCGGCCGGCCGGCTGTGCGGCTTGGGTCGGCTCAAGGTCCGGCAAGCGCGGCGTGTCCTGG
The DNA here is from genome assembly GCA_965650445.1 of uncultured Oxalobacteraceae bacterium. GTDB lineage: Bacteria > Pseudomonadota > Gammaproteobacteria > Burkholderiales > Burkholderiaceae_D > Telluria_A. The sequence continues at coordinate 16,999 of CBFGOU010000016.1, forward strand.
TCCATGGATGCGCGGCGTCAGGCGAGGCGGCCGGCCATCGGGGACGATGGCGACGCCGCAAACCGCTTGGGAATGCGCCCGGCCAGATACGCTTCGCGCCCCGCCTGCACCGCCAGCTTCATGGCACGCGCCATCCGCACCGGATCTTGCGCGCCGGCGATGGCGCTGTTCATCAGCACGCCATCGCAGCCCAGCTCCATGGCGATGGCCGCATCCGACGCCGTACCGACGCCGGCGTCAACCAGCACCGGCACCTTGGCCTGATCGATAATGAGCTGCAGGTTCCAGGGATTGAGGATGCCCATGCCCGAGCCGATCAGCGATGCCAGCGGCATGACCGCGACGCAGCCGATGTCTTCCAGAATCCGCGCCTGGATCGGATCGTCGCTGCAATACACCATCACGTCGAAGCCGTCGTTGACCAGTGTTTCAGCGGCCTTGAGGGTTTCCGGCATATGGGGAAACAGGGTTTTTTCGTCGCCCAGCACCTCCAGTTTGACGAGCTTGTGCCCGTTTAACAGCTCGCGCGCCATCTGCAGCGTGTAGACCGCGTCCTGCGCGTTGTAACACCCTGCCGTGTTGGGCAGGATGGTGAATTGATCCGGCGGCAGCACGTCGAGCAGACTGGGTTCGCCCTTGTTTTGCCCGATGTTGACGCGGCGGATGGCCACGGTGATGATGTTGGCCCCTGCCGCGTCCGTTGCGGCGCGGGTTTGCGCCAGGTCACGATATTTGCCGCTGCCAACGAGCAGGCGCGAGTTGTACGCCTTGCCCGCAATGGTCAGCACATCCGTTTGAGTCTGGTCTGTCATGGTAGTTCCAAAAAAATGGGCGCGGCCTTCAGCCGCCGCCGATTGCACGTACGATGTCGATCTTGTCGCTGGGCGCCACCTGGCGCGCGCTCCATTGCTGGCGCGGCACCACGCTGCGGTTGACCGCCAGCGCCACGCCCTGGTCGGGCAATTCCAGCACATCCAGCAGTTCGCGCAAGGTGGTGCGCTGCGGCACCCGGCGCGCTTCGCCGTTGATTTCGATATCGATCATGCTTACACCTTGCGATACAGTTCGCTGCCCTGCTTGACGAATTCGATGGCCTTCACTTCCATGCCCTGGGTCAGCGCCGACGCTTCGCTGACACCCTGGGTGGCGGCATAGTCGCGCACTTCCTGGGTGATCTTCATCGAGCAGAAATGCGGGCCGCACATGGAGCAGAAGTGCGCCACCTTGGCCGAGTCCTTGGGCAAGGTTTCGTCGTGGAATTCGCGCGCCTTGTCCGGGTCGAGCCCCAGGTTGAACTGGTCTTCCCAGCGGAATTCGAAGCGCGCCTTCGACAGGGCGTTGTCGCGGATCTGCGCGCCCGGATGGCCCTTGGCCAGATCGGCGGCGTGCGCGGCAATTTTGTAGGTGATGATGCCGTCCTTGACATCGTCCTTGTTCGGCAGGCCCAGGTGTTCCTTGGGCGTGACATAGCACAGCATGGCGGTGCCGTACCAGCCGATCTGGGCCGCGCCGATGCCCGAGGTGATGTGGTCGTAGCCCGGTGCGATATCGGTGGTCAATGGTCCCAGGGTATAGAACGGCGCTTCGGCGCAGTGTTCCAGCTGCAGGTCCATGTTTTCCTTGATCAGCTGCATCGGCACGTGGCCGGGGCCTTCGATCATCACCTGCACGTCGTGCTTCCAGGCTACCTGGGTCAGTTCGCCCAAGGTCTTCAATTCCGACAATTGCGCTTCGTCATTGGCGTCGTAGATCGAGCCCGGGCGCAGGCCGTCGCCCAGGCTGAACGAGACATCGTAGGCCTTCATGATGGCGCAGATGTCCTCGAAATGCGTGTACAGGAACGATTCCTTGTGGTGCGCCAGGCACCACTTGGCCATGATCGAGCCGCCGCGCGAAACGATGCCGGTCAGGCGCTTGGCCGTCATCGGCACGTAGCGCAGCAGCACGCCGGCGTGGATGGTGAAGTAGTCGACGCCCTGCTCGGCCTGTTCGATCAGGGTGTCGCGGAAAATCTCCCAGGTCAGGTCTTCGGCCTTGCCGTTGACCTTTTCCAGCGCCTGGTAGATCGGCACCGTGCCGATCGGCACCGGGCTGTTACGGATGATCCATTCGCGCGTTTCGTGGATGTGCTTGCCGGTCGACAGGTCCATCACATTGTCGGCGCCCCAGCGGATCGCCCAGGTCATCTTTTCGACTTCCTCGCCGATCGACGAGGTCACGGCCGAATTGCCGATGTTGGCATTGATCTTGACCAGGAAATTACGGCCGATGATCATCGGCTCGACTTCCGGGTGATTGATGTTGGCAGGAATGATCGCGCGGCCGCGGGCGATTTCATCGCGCACGAATTCGCCGGTGATTTCGGCCGGGATGGCCGCGCCGAAATGCTGGCCGGGATGCTGGCGCCCCATCAGCTGGGCCATGCGCTGGCCCATGGGACCGGAGGCTTCCAGCTGGGCGAGATACTCCTTGCGGCGCAGGTTTTCGCGGATCGCGACAAATTCCATCTCCGGCGTGACGATGCCCTGGCGCGCGTAATGCATCTGGGTGACGTTGGCGCCAGCCTTGGCGCGGCGTGGCTTGCGCTGCAGTTCGAACCGCATCGCCTTCAGTTCCGGCGCCTCCAGGCGCGCCTGGCCGTAGGCCGAACTTGGGCCGGGCAGTTCGTCGGTGTCGCCGCGCTCGACGATCCACGGCAGGCGCGGGGTGGACAGGCCCGCGCGGATATCGATCACCGCCGACGGGTCGGAGTACGGGCCGGAGGTGTCGTAGACAAACACCGGGGGATTGGTCTCGGCGCCGAACGATGCCGAGGTGTCGGCCTGGCTGATTTCGCGCATCGGCACGCGGATGTCGGGGCGGCTGCCCTCGACATAGATCTTGCGCGAATTGGGAAACGGCGCGATCGCCGCCTGGTCCACGGTGGCGGTGGCGGAATCGAATTTTTGTGGTGCGTTCATATGGCTCCTTTGGGCAGGAGCCAGCAAAGGAGGTTGGAGGACGATGGCGCGCGGCCCGGCGACTCACTGGCTTCCCTTCGCTGGCATTATCCAGATCAGGTTCAGAGGGTGTTTCTCACCCACCGGCAGCAATGCGACCGGCAGGACCCCTAGCGTGTGCCACAAAATTGTGGCGCAAACATTATACCTGCATGCGGACAGTGCGAACATCTTTTCGTTCCCGAAAATACCGAACGGTCTGTTTATCCAGATCGAGAAAACGCTGGGCAAAAACCCACGGCGTCAGCCAGACACCGGAGTAGGATGTAACTGCCGCCTACCCGCGGCCATCACACAACGCCGACCGCGCCACCACCCTGTGCGCCGGACCATGACATCTTTCTCGGAGACTCCTCATGCAACGCACGCCTTCCCGCCGCTCCCCTCTCGCCACTGCGCTCCAACTGGCTGTTGCCGTCGGCTGCGCCGGCAGCGCCGCCGCGGCCGACATCACCCGCGTCATCGTCGCCTTCCCGCCGGGAGCGGCGCTGCACGCCAGGGCTGCGGTGGCGGCGGCGCGCGGCAGCGTCAAGGTGGAAATGAGCGAGCTGGACGCGATCGCCG
>CBFGOU010000017.1:0-19761 GCA_965650445.1 uncultured Oxalobacteraceae bacterium
CGGACAGCTTGGCCACCGTGCTCGCTGAATTCCACGAGTTAGGGCCAGCGGCCCACGGCGCCACGATCGGGGTCCAGAAATACGGGGTTGCCCGGTTATCGGCCTGGCGGTCGGTGTAGCGCACGCCGAAGCGCACGTCCCTCAGCACCGGGTCGTCAAACGTGTACTTGGCATCGCCGCGCCAGCTCGTCTGCTTGGCCTTGTTCTGGTCCCTGAACTCCTGCGTCGTGTACCAGGAGCTGTTCGACAGATCCGCCATCGCCGCGCGTGCGGCGTCGTCGAAATCGATCTTCGGCGTCGCGCCCGAGACATCCAGGAACAAGCTCGGCAGCAAGGTGTTGAGCTCGACCGACCTCATCTTGGATTCCGACTTGGCCCGCACGAACTGCAGGTCGGACTTCAAGGTCCAGCTTTCGGACGCCTTCCACACCAGGTTCCACGACAGGTCCTTGGTCTGCGTCTCCTGCCGCATGACCTTGCGGTTGTTGACCAGCTTTACCCCGCCGTCGGCCGGATTGGAGAGTTTGCCCGACAAGAATGCGCCGTTGTCGTCATAGGTGGCGTTTTCGAATTGCGTCTTGTAGGCGTCGTTGGGGGACCATTGCGCGGCCTCGCTCCACTTCGACTTGTGGTTCGACTGGAAGTAGCTCAGCGAGGATTCGAACGCGTTGTTCTTCCACTGCAGCGCGCCGTACATGCCGTCGCGCGAATGGTCATAGTCCTCACGCCGCCACGAGCCGTTCTGAGGCACATAGACCTCCTTTCCCGGCACCAGATCGAAGCGCGGGAAGTACGGCGCCGACTGGATGGCGTCGCTGCGCGTCTTGTTCCCCGAGTGTGCCAGGTCCAGCAGGGCGCCGACCTTGCCAAAGCCGGTGTCCCAGCGATTGGAGATCAGCATCGAGCCATCGGGCGCGGTCTCGCCGCGCAGCTTGCCGCGAGTCGCCTTGAGCGAGACGGCGCCGTGCAGGCCCTTGTAGTCGAAAGGCATGGCGGTGCGCAGGTTGACCAGGCCGGACACGGCCCCTTCGATCTGCTCGGCCGAGGGATTCTTGTACACATCGACGCCGGCCATCAGCTCGGGCGGCACATCGGACCAGCTGAGCGCGCGCCCGCCGTTCGACTGGAAGGCGTCACGCCCGTTCAACTCGGAGCGCACGTAGCTCAGGCCGCGCACGGTGACGCCGCTGCCTTCGACACCGAAGTGCTGGGGGTCGGCCTTGTTGAACACACGGTCGATCATGACACCGGGCACGCGCTGCAGGACTTCGGCGATCGAGCGGTCCGGCAGTTTGCCGGCTTCGTCCGCGACGATCGAATCGATCACCTCCTCGGCGTTCTGCTTGATGGTCTGCGCGTTTTCGAGCGCCCGGCGCTGGCCGGTCACCACGACCGTCTGCGGCACATCAGCGGACGCAACGCCCGCGGTATCGCTTTTGGACGACGCTGCGCTTTGCGCCAGCACCGCGCCGCTGGCCATCAAGGCAATCTGCGCCACACCCATCGCGATCGCTGTTTTTTTAAAATTGTTCAATCTATTTCCTCTCGATCTGTCTCTCGATCTGTCTTTAGTATGCTGGCCACGACCTGTTCGTCGCCAGCACCGTCCCGGCTTTTCGCGGACATGCCGGACCAGTGGCCCGGCGCCCGCGCCGCGCTCTAGGTCGCGCGTGCTTTTCCGCCGCTGCATGCGGCGAGAATTCGATTGAAGGACGGCGCTGCCTGTCCGTGTGGATGAGTCATGCGGATCCCCTGGTCTGTTCTTATAGTGTGGTATCGCCCGCGCAGTGGCTGCCAGTGTGTCGTGGCGATCGATTCATTGTGCCAGCCGGAAATTTCAGCCGCCATTGCAAAATTCATGATTGGCGCTAACAAAATTCAGGACAGGACGGCCACTGCGCATGAACTGGAGCAGTGCTCGCCGACGCTGCCGGCCAGTGCGCTTTCGCCGCGCACGCGGTCGCGGTAGGCGCGCGGCGTGAGGCCCAATTCGCGCTTGAACACCAGGTGCATGTACTGGGTGGAGCTGAAGCCACAGCGCAGGGCCACCTCGGCGATGCTGCTTTGCCCGCTCAACAGGCCGGCCTTGGCGGCGTCGAGCTTGAAGCGCAAGATCACGTCGTGGACGCTGCATCCCAATTCCTGGCGGAAGTAGGCTTCCAGCGAGGAACCGGACACACCCACGTATTCGGCCACCTGGTGGGTCTTGATGCCCTGACAGGCGTACTGGCGGATGAAATGGCGGGCCCGCATCACCTGCGGATGCTTGATGGGCTGGTGCTGGCTGGAGGCGAGCACGTTGATGCCGGCCGGCGGCACCAGGATACGGGTGTTCGCCAAGCGCACGCCGTGCAGCATCTGGTCCAGCAAATGGGCTGCCGTGCGCCCCATCTCCTGCGCCCCCTGGATCACCGAACTGAGCGGTATGCGGGTGAGCATGCGCACCATCGGGTCGTTGTCGATACCGATCAGCGCCACCTGCTCCGGCACCGCGATGCCGGCGATCGCGCAGGCTTGCAGCAACTGGCGCGCGCGCGCATCCGTGACGGCGATGATGCCGATCGGTTTGGGCAGGCTGCGCAGCCAGGCGATCTGGCCCTGCACCGCCTCGTCCCACGCCGGCGCGCTGGTGTCGCAGCCACGGAAGATCTCGGCTGCCATCTGGCTCTCCTGCATCAGGCTGCTGAAAGCATTTTCGCGCTCCAGCGCCCAGCGGTTCTTCCTGGCCTTGGGAAGGCTGAACATGGCGAAGCGATCCAGGCCGGCATCGATCAGGTGGTCGCGTGCCAGCTTGATAAGCTTGAAATTGTCGGTCGCCACGTAAGGCAGGCCGCGCGGATACTCGTTGTCATCGGCGTAGGAGCCGCCCACGGCCACCACGGGAACGTTGCAGCGCGACAGGGCCGCCTCCATGGCAGGATCGTCGAAATCGGCGATGATGCCGTCGCCCTGCCAACGCTCGATGCCGGACAGGCGCAGACGGAAATCTTCTTCCAGAAATAGATCCCAGACCGCGCGTTTACTGCCCAGGTAGGCGCCGATGCCGGCAATGACTTCACGGTCGAAACTCTTGTTCGCGTTGAACAGCAGGCCAATCCGGTGTGCTCTTATCATTCTCATCTCACGCAATAACGTTGAAATCGATCCAAACAACTCGTTGAAAACACCACCTGCGCTTTCATCCAGGCGAACTGGAGCTGATGGCTATTTCTCCGGTGCTGACAATTAAGTTGTTTGCGCTGCCATAGGTTTCTGCCTGGGCGGAAAACGCCAGCATTCGCGCTGCGGACAGCAGAGCACAAATTGGTTTCAACATCACGACTTCTCTCCTCCAGATTACTTGTTTTTTATAGTATTTTTAATATTGGCCAATCATCGGCCCGCCTTCAGCGGCGATACGAATCCGCATGCAGCCGCGTTAAATGGCGCACATGGAATGAATAGCGAATTGGATTAAGCAGCAGCGCTTAGCTGATACCGTTGAATCGCTGGCGTAAAACGGCACGGCCGATGGGCGGCAGCTGTTTCGCCACGCGGCACGGACGATTCAGTGCGTGTAAGGAGGGAATGCGCCGGGTAAGGTCAATCATCGGATTCCTTGCATATGGGACCTGGGAAAGCGTCGGCAGCGAAAGCTACCCACAGCCCAAGCATATGGCGTCAGCCGGCGCGGCGGTAACGGCTATACAGGGAATTCTAGTGAATTACAGGAATTACGATTAGTCCTGTAAGGAGTACAAGATGGTGCGCACGGGGGGCGCGCACGGAAGGGACGGACAGTTCAGGGGGAGGCGTCGGCAGGCTCTACCTGCTCCGTGGCAAGGGAGCGGAAGACCTTCGGCGTGCAGCCGTATTCTTCCTTGAACAGCCTGTTGAAATAAGAAACATTGCCATAACCGACGGAATAAGCGATTTCCGCGATCGTCGCGGCGCTTTTCTCGGCCAGCAGCCTGGCCGCTTCCGTCAAACGCAATTTATTCAAATAGCTGGTGAAAGTCATGCCGAGTTCCGATTTCAGCACTTCATTGACTTTGGTGCGGTTCGCACCCGTCCCGGTAACCACGCATTCCAGGTTCAGCTCGGTATTTGTGTAATTCGTGGCTATATACCGCAGGATCAAAGCCTTTTCCTTGTCCCTGGACGGTTCCAGGGTTAATTGGCGATAGGCGACCAGCGGCAGGTCCTTCTTCATTCTGGAGGCCAGGCTCGCGGTTAGCGCGCGGGAATGGGCGCGGAAGAACCAGATACCAAATGCGCACCAGCTTGCCAATAGAATGACTGCGAGCGCGGCAATATAGCGATAATCACGGCCGTGCAGCGTAATTTCGCTGATTTCCACGTGGGATGCGACATTGCGCGGGCTGGTGGAACTCGTACAGAATACGATTTTCGCCACCTTGTTCAGCTGATAGTCCAGGTTCGACAGGTCCAGCTTCATCGAGTAGAGCCACCACTCCGGAACGATGAGCCGGGTCATGTCGATGGAGACCGGCACGCCCTTCTCGCTGCAGGAAAAAAACGTTCCGGGTGGTCGATAGGTCGGGAATTCGCCCGTCCTGGAGACTTTGTCGTCAAATGTGGAAACGACGAATATCATCGAACTGGCGGGCGCACACTTGGCAAGAAAAGTGATGGTGGAGTACTTTGACCAATCCGCCAGCGCTGGCCGTCCCTTCGCGTCGTCCATCATCAGCTCCGCGGAAGCGTAGGGAGCCTGCTCGCCCTGGATCAGCTTGAAATCAAAACGCAGGCGCTCCCGGTAGGGATCGTCGATGCGGACGGTCGAGCCCTGCCCCTGCACGGCATCCGAATAGCTGGCGTAGTGCCAGCGGACGCCATCTTCATGCGCCGGCAGAAGGGACAAGGACGGATAGCTCTGATAGATGAAAAGTGACGCAAGCAGCGCGTCCGCGACCATAAGAAAAATGAGCGCGAGTAGGGCTTTCTTATAGAACTCTTGCATTATGATTGGGCCGGTTGAACTGTCGCGGCATTCACTTCCGCCGAGTACGCTGCCAGCATCATATCAGCTCGCGCCACCCCCAGTGTGGCGCGTTTTCGCCATCGCCGGCGAACGGCGTCACTCCGGCGGGTGTCTCGCGCAGCATGGTTGCAGAAGGTATTGTGGAAGCAGCGCCATGGCGCCGCAATTACAAAAAAACTCAATGGCGAAGATGAAAAACCTCATGCGGCGCAAGGGCTCCCTCCCCGTGCGGACCGCTTGCCGACAAATCATTGGCCGCGCCGGTGATTTTCATACTTGCGCCGGCATGTGACGTGTCTCCACAATGGGGGCCTGTTGCCAGAGCAAAAAAACATCGACAAACAAACATTCACCTAGAGATATCAAATGCTTAAACGGACGATCCTCTCGTGCGCCTTGTCGTGCGCGCTCGCTGCCGCGGCGTGCGCGCCGGTAGCCGCTCAAACGCCACCAGCGGCGGTGCCGGAATTTCCGACCATCCTGTATGGTGCGGCCTACTACCACGAGTACATGCCTTACGAGCGGCTGGAAAAGGACGTGGCGATGATGAAGGCCGCCGGCTTCAATGTGGTCCGCCTGGGCGAATCGACCTGGAGCTTGTGGGAACCGGAGGATGGCCGCTTCGAGTATGCGTGGATGGACCGCGTCATCGATGCCATGAGCAAGGCCGGGATCAAGGTCATCATGGGAACCCCGACCTACTCCATTCCCGCATGGATGGCCAGGCAGAATCCCGAAATCCTGGCCACCAAGTTCAACGGCGTAAAGAACACCTACGGCATGCGCCAGAACATGAACACCGACTCGGCAGCCTACCGCTTTTATGCCGAACGCCTGATCCGCAAGATTGCGACGCGCTACAAGGACAACCCGAACGTCATCGGCTGGCAGGTCGACAATGAAACGAGCAGCTACGGCGCGGCCAACGACGATGTGTTCGTCCGCTTCCAGCATTATCTTGAAAAGAAATTCGGCACGCCGGAAAACCTCAGCAAGGCCTGGTTCCTGAATTACTGGGGCCAGAACCTGCATAGCTGGACCGACCTGCCGCGCCCCGACGGCGCCCAGAGCACGGGCTACAAGCTTGAATGGTCGCGCTGGAGCCAGATGCGCGTCACCGACTTCCTGAGCTGGCAATCGAAGCTGATCCGCGAATGCGCTTCGCCGCGCCAGTTCGTGACCCATGATTTCGCCGGCTCCATGCACAACGATATCAACGAGGAAGCCGTCGCGCGCGCGCTCGACATTCCGGCCGTGAACATCTATCACTGGGGCTCGCCGGAGCAATACAACGGCGTCGACCAGACAATCCAGGCGGACTTCACGCGCTCGCTTAAACGCGGCAATTTCCTGGTGACCGAGACCAATGCGCAGACCACGGACTGGAGCTCTTCCATCCAGTATCCACCTTTTGACGGGCAGTTCCGCGAGGACGTCTATACCCACCTGTCGAATGGCTCCAACATGGTCGAATACTGGCACTGGGCTTCGGTGCATGCGAACCAGGAGACGTACTGGAAAGGCGTGCTGTCGCACGACCTGGAGCCGAACCGTGCTTATGCGGAAATGAGCCGCACCGGGCGCGAGCTGCAAAAGATCGGCCCGCGGCTGGTGAACCTGCGCTTGCACAACGAGGTCGCGATCCTGTGGAGCCGCGATTCGATGAACGCCATCAACGATATGCCTTTTGCGAAGGACTCGCCGTTCGGCAAGGCCGACTACGCGTCGCAGGTCCGGCAAATCCACCGCTCACTGTACGACCTCAATATCGGCACCGACTTCGTCTTCACGGACACGCAGGATTTCTCATCCTACAAGCTGCTGATCGTGCCTTCCCTGTATGTGGCGGACGACGCGCTGCTGCGGCGCATCACGGAGTACATCCGCAAAGGCGGCCGTGTGGTGATGACCTTCAAGAGCGGCTTCACCAATGAAAACACCGCCGTGCGCTGGTCGATGGCGCCGGGGCCGCTGCGCGAAGCGCTCGGTTTCCACTACCAGGAATTCTCCAACCTGGCCCAGCCGCTGGCGCTGAAAGGCGACCCGTTCCAGGCCGGCGCGGATAACAAGGTGCTGCACTGGGCCGAATTCCTGCAGCTGGACACGGCCAAGGCACTGGCCTACTACGACCATCCGTTTTACGGCCGCTGGCCGGCCATCACCTCGAACCAGCACGGCGCCGGCAAGGTGATCTATGAGGGCACCTACCTGTCGGACAAGCTGCAGAAGGCAGTCTTGCAGTCGTCCCTGCAGGAGCTTGGCATGATCGGACCGGACCAGCAATTGCCGCCCAACGTACGCACGCGAAGCGGCGTTAACAGCTTCAATCGGCCGCTCCGCTATTACTTCAACTACTCCGGCGTGGAAGTGAGCTTCAACTATCCGCACAAACCAGGCACCAATCTGCTGACCGCCCGGCGCGTCGCCGCGGCGGAAAAAGTGACGCTGGGGCCGTGGGACCTGGCGATCATCGAGGAGGACGCCAGCCGCTAGCGGAACACCAGGCGGGCGAAGTGGTACAGGTTATCGGCCCAGCTCTCGCGGTCGTGCCCGTGCCCGTCGACGTTCCAGACGTGCGGCACGCCGTGTTGCTGCAGGTAGAGATGAAAGTTCCGCGCTACATCGATCAGCCCGTCCTGGCTGCCGCACGACAGGTACAGTAGCCGCAGCTGGCCACGCGCCGGCTCGGACTGGGCAAGCAGCCCGGCCGCGGCCTGGGTGTTGGGCGCCGGCGAGAAGCCGGCCACCCAGCCGAAGGTATCGAGGTGGCCGAGGCCGAAGTTCAGCGCCTGGCCACCGCCCATCGACAGCCCGGCGATCGCGCGCTGTCCGCGCCCGGCCAGGGTCGGATAGGCCCGGTCGACCGCCGGGATCAAGGACTCCAGCAGGTCACGCTCGAAGCGCGCAAAGCCCGCCACATGCTCGGGCGAGAAGGTGCGCTCGGCAGGCGGCGGGCGGTCGTCCGGCAGCGCACGGCCGTTGGGCATCACGACGATCATCGGCACAGCCTTGCCGTCGGCGATCAGGTTGTCGAGAATCGTGTTGGCATGCACATAGCCGCGCCATTCGTCCTGATTGCCCGCGATGCCGTGCAGCAGATACAGCACCGGGTAGCGGCGCTCGGCCGAATAGCCGGCCGGCAGATAGACGCTGGCCTTGCGCCGCGTGCCGGTGACGCCCGAGTCGTAACTGAACTCCACCACCCTCCCCTGCGCGACGCCGTCGCGGGCGTCGGCAAATCCGGCCGGCGCGGGCGGGAACGCGCGCACGTCGCCGCTTGCGAGCACGCCGGGGCGGGACAGCTTGGCGCGCGGCTGTTCCGGGTTGAGGTCTGCACCGGCCTCCTGCGCGCGGCAAACGGCGCCGGCAAGGAGCAGCGCGCCGCCGATCAGGGCTAAGGTAAATCCTGGTTGTATCATGCGATGCCTTTCCGTGAGCGATTGTGCGAGCGGCGCCTGAGGCGGCAAGTGCAAAATTCACCAAAGGCGGGAGCGGAATTTCGGAGGCGCCGTTGCCGGCAACCCGGCCGAAAGCACTGCTTCCGGCCGGGCCTTGAGACTGACCTTACTGCAGATTACCGACAATCACGCCGCCACGCAGGGCACCGAGATAGACCCGGCCATAGATGCGCATATCGCCGGTGACGTAATTGACGCCAGCCCACTGGTGCTTATCGTCGTTGATACGCGTCCAGCTGGCCCCACCATCGATCGACTGATAGACGCCGAAGACATTATTGATCTTGGCGGAGATATACACGGCCGGATAGGACTTGCCGGGCGCCGCCATGCCGAAGCCGACCCCGTAGGCAGCCTGCACGCCTGTGATCTTCACCGGCGCGGCGTTGGCGCCGTTGATGTGCCACAGCCCGTTCGGTCCGGCCAGCCACAGGTCGCGGCGCACCGTGCCCGGGACCGACGCCAGCTGGCTTTGCGAGGCGTAGGACGGCAGGATGTCGAGCCCCGAATGGATGGTCGAGAAGCTCTGGCCGTTGTTGGCGCTTTCCAGGATGGTACCAGTGGAGAAGTCATAGGTGTAGAAGTAGCCGTTGGCCACCTTGTCGGCAATCGGCGCGAAATAATTTCCGGAATAAACCGCCTGCGTCGCCGGATAGCCGATCGACGCCGCCCAGCTGGCGCCGCCGTTGGTCGAGTAGTAAGCGCTCTGCCCGCCCGGCACCCAGACCAGGGCAGTACCGCTGGCGGACACGGCGATGCGGCCGGCATCGGACGCGCCGGTGACCGGGCTGCTGGCCACTTGGGTCCAGCTGACGCCATTGTTCTGCGAGAGCATGAGCGTATTGCCGCTGGCGACGGTGCGCGCCACCACGTTCGTGTTCAGCGCGGCCACATCGACACTGTAGTTCGACGTGTTCGGGCTGGCGTAGTAACCGCTGACGGTGTTGAAATCGGTGTCGTAGCGGGCCCCGGCAACGTCGCCGAGCGGGGTGAACAGGTGCGCGCCCGTGGCCGGCGCCACCAGCGGCGAATACAGCCCGGTTTCCTCAATGCCGTCGACATTGAACGACCACGCCACCGTGCCGCTGGTCAGGTTGTTGCTTTCCCAGAGGCCATATCCGGTGTTGTACATGACGTTGTTGGAGTTGAACGGATCGATGTCGACGTCGGAGATCCAGTGGCCCATCTTGCCAACCAGGGAGCCGCCGTAATAGGCCGTGACCCACGGATAATTCGGCGCCGCATGCGTGCTGTTGGCATTGAGCCCGGTCCAGGTCGCGCCGCCGTCGGTCGACTTGTACAGATCGTCGCCCGTCGACCAGCGGTCGAGGGTCGACACCACGATCGAATTGGGGTTACGCGGATCGACGGCCAGCCCGCCATAGCCGAACTGCCAGGAACTGGTCGGCGCGGCGGGCGTGATGTTGGTCCAGGTGTTGGTGGCCAGGGTGAGCTTGTAGACCGCGCCGTTGCTGAGGCCGTTGGGGCCGAGCGCATCGCCATACGTCATCACCAGTTTGCCGTTGCCGTCGAGCGCACCCTGCAGCGGCATCAGGCCCGCAGGTCCGCCGGACACGGCCGCCCAGGTAGTGCCGGCGTCGCTCGATCGGTACAGTGTGGTGCCGGTCGTCGCCGCCACCCCGGCGTAGATGGTATTGGTGGCCGAGCCGGGCGAGCCGGTCGACTTGTCGAACAGGACGAAGGTGGTGCCGGCCGTTGTCGGGAAACCCGGCACCTGCGACCAGCTCACGCCGGCGTCGGTCGACCGGTACAGGCCGTCCTGGTTGGTGCCGAGGAACAGGACCGTCCCCTTGTTCGGGTCGACCTGCAGGCGCTCGCCCGTGCCGCGGCCGTCGGAATTGCCGTTCAGGCGGATCGGCAGTTCGGTGCGCGACCAGGTCGTGCCGCGGTCGCTGGAACGCAGGATGGCGGCGTTGCGTCCCCACGATGGCAGGTACATGCCGGCGGCAATGTAGAGTTTCTGGGAGTTGTTCGGGTCGACGGCCAGCGATGCGCCGCCCGACAACTGGTTGTCGTCACGGTTCAGATCATCGTTGAGCGGAATCCAGGTCGAGGAACCCGGATCGCGGCGATACACGCCGCCGACATCGGTCCGGATATACACCAGCCCCTGGACCGTCGGATGATAGACAATGCCGGTAATGTAGCCGCCGGCGCCGAACAGCGCGGTTGACCACACATAGGTCGCGGTGCCCGGATTGGCTGCGGGCGATTCCGTCTCGGCGGTCGACGCGGGGGGCACGGCGGCCGGTGCGGGCGCTGGCGCGGGCACTTCCGGCCTGGTGGCCGGCGGGGGAGGCGCGGCGCCGTCGTGCGAACCGCCCCCTCCACCGCAACCGGCCAGCGCCAGCGACAGCACGAGCGCGCTCGGGATAATGTTGCTTCTCATAAATGACTCTCTCTTTGTTATGTGACGGCAGACAGGAATTGCACACATGTCGGGCATCGTCCGCGCGAGAGTATTCTAAATATGAAATACATGGAAAATCACTGCGGTTCAGCGAAACCTACGCTGAGCTGGGTGATTTTGTTCGTGAAATTGACGCTTTTCATACTTTCCCGGTATCAGAAAAGCATGAAAAATTGCCTGAAAATTAACAAATCAAGCAGGAAGGGGGATGGTGAAGGGTGTGGAGAGAACAGATCGATTATCTGGCCGGGCAACGGGGAGCCTGCCATCGCTCCCCTGCCCGTCTTGTCTAGCGCGCCCCCAGCACCGGCAAGCCTTTGCCGTCGACGATCGGCTCGCCCACGTCGCCTGGCTTGAACGGCGTCGTCAGGGGATCCATCGGACGGATCGAGCCGTCGGCATTAAATTGCATGCGCACCAGGCAGGTTTCGCGCTTGTAGCCCCCGCCGCCGGGGATGGCGTGGCGGTGGTAGGCCACGTACCAGCGGTCGGTGCCCGGCACGTTGACCACGCTGTGGTGGGCCGTGCCGACGGCGGCGCCGTTCTTCTTGAGTACGATAAAATCCTTGGCATTCACGGTCACCGGACCGAGCGGGGAATCGGCAGTGCCCCAGCCTACCCGGTAATCCGGGCTGCGCGCATCGTCGATCGACCACATGAAGTAGTATTTGCCGGCGCGCTTGAACACCACGATCCCTTCACGAAATTCGGGCAAGGCGATTTCCCTGGCCGGGCCGTCCAGCGTGATCATGTCGGGTTTGAGCTTGAAGACGTTGGCATGGCCGTCGCCGTTACCGAAGTACAGATAGGCCTGGCCATCGCTGTCGATCAGCGGATACGGATCGATCGGGTTGGTGGTGATCTTGCCGTCCTTGGCCACCAGCGGGGCGCCGAGCGCATCGACGAACGGCCCCAGCGGGCTTTTCGCCGTCGCCACGCCGATCTTGCCCTGGGCGCAGAAATAGAAATAGTAAGTGCCGTTGCGCTCGACGATGTCGGGCGCCCACGCTTCGATATTGGCCCACTTGAGGTCGCGGGTCACATCGAGCACCATGTTTTGCTTCTTCCAGTCGACCAGGTTTTTGGAGGACCAGACCGAAAAATCGGTGGTTTGCCAGTTCGGCTTGTCCGAGGTCGGGTACACATAATAGGTGTCGCCGAACACACGGATGGCGGGGTCGGCGGTGAAGCCGTCCAGGATGGGCTTGGGGGGCGTCTGGGCCACGGCGGCCGACGCCGCGAACAGCAAACCTGAGAAAATGAAGCTGGATAAACGGGTCATTTCGGAGTTCCTGGTATCAGTGCACGTGAATGTTAACGATACCATTGCAATTTAGAAAAAACAACGCAGAATGGCATTGAAATTACGCTCAACACATGTCTTGGACGCTCCATGGCGATAACGATCAATCCGGCCGAAGTCGAGTTCAGCGCGATCCGCGCGCAGGGGCCGGGTGGCCAGAATGTAAACAAGGTCTCGTGCGCAGTGCACGTGCGCTTCGATATCGAGGCTTCCTCGTTGCCGCCGCACGTCAAGGCGCGCCTGCGGGAACTGCGCGACACGCGCATTACCGAAGACGGCGTGGTGGTGCTCAAGGCGCAGCAGTCGCGCAGTCTTGAACAGAACAAGGAGGACGCGCTACGCCGGCTCCAGGCGCTGATCGATAGCGCCGCCGCGGTGCGGCTGGTGCGCAAGCCGACCCGGCCGACGCGCGGCTCCCAGCAGCGGCGTCTCGACGGGAAAGCGCGCAGCGGTGAGGTAAAGAAACTGCGCGGCAAGGTCGAGTACCGTTGATCGCGGCCGCTGTCCCGACCGGCCGCGCGGCAGCAAGCCCCCCAATCCAGCATAAAAAATGGCTATGTCACCGGGAAGTAGGTGGATCTTAAACTTGTTCCGAATCTCCGAGGTCAAACCGCGGGGCTACTCAACGATTCATTCGAAGGCTCGGTGGATACGCACGCGTTCCGGCAGTTGCTCAGGCAGGTCGGCGGCCTGCCGCAGGGCCAGCTCCGGGCCTAGTCCCAGCGAGTGCCTCCTGGATGCGGCGCCAACACTGCGAATGACAGATAGCTCTGCTGGATGAGGATCAACGCAAACAGCGCGTCCGCAACCACCAGGAGGATCAGCGCGAATAAGGCCTTCTTATAGAACGCTTGCATTAGGGGACGGTTAGGTGAACTGTTTGCGCGTATTACCGGGTGCCGGGTATGCCGCCAACATCATAACAGTTCAATTCGGCTCAATCACCGGCGAGCGGAAAGCACCCGCGAGCGGATGCGGGGGCGCCGGCCTGGCGGCGCCCTGCCCGCGCTTACCGTGCGAGGCGGCGCTTCAGTCCGGTCTGCACTTCAGGCCAGTCGAGGTCGGTGACGGAATAGATCACACTGTCCCGCACGTGCCCGGTCCAGGTGATGCGGTCACGCCGCAACACGCCCTCGCGCACGGCGCCCAGCTTGGCGATGGCCGCTTGGCTGCGGGCGTTGCGTACATCGGTCAGCAGCTCCACCCGGCGCGCGCCGCGCTCGAAAGCATATTGCAGCATGAGCAGCTTGGCCTGCGCATTGACGCAGCTGGAGCGCGCATCCGGATGCAGGAAGGTGGCGCCAATCTCCACGCACTGGCGCTCGGTCTTGATGTTCAAGAAGCTGGAGGTGCCGACGATGCGCTGGTCCGACAGCCTGCGGATCGCATAGGCCACCCATTGGCCGGCCGCGATCTGGCAATTGAGGCTGGTCCACCAGTTGGCGAAATGCTCGCCCATGCCGCTCATGGCGAACAAGTCCCATGCCTCGGCGTCGCAATCGAGGGCCCGGCCCACGGCGGTTTTCAGGGCCTCCTCGTAGGGTTCCAGGCGAACATGACTCCCATCCAGCACGACGTTCTCCAAGGTAAAGGCATTTCCCGACATCTTGCTTCCTTTCAGCAGACAAATATAGATTCGCCGCCCATAAAAAGGGCACGCGCCGCATGCGCAGCGCGTGCTGCATCGCATCCCGATCTTAGCGGGACTGGCCGCGCAACGGCTTGCCGTTCACATCGTACACGGCAGCTTCCAGATGAACCACCGTGCTGACGGCCCGGTCGTCCGCCGCATTGGCCGCGAGGATGACTTTGTAATCGCCCTTGGCGACGTTCCACGTTTTCGTGGCCGAGTCGTAGAGCGCCAGCAAGCGGGGATCGACGCTGATGGACGCCTTGACGCCGGCGCCCGGCTTGACGAAGACCTTCTGAAAGCCGACCAGGCGCTTGGGCGCTTCCCATCGGACGTCGACAGGAGACACATAGACCTGGGCCACGTCCTTGCCAGCCAGCCTACCCGAATTCTTCACGGTAAACGATGCCTGCAGGATGCCGTCTTTGACACTGGCGGCCAGATCCGACAAGGCGAATTCGGTATAGGACAAACCGTGGCCGAACGGGAACAAGGGCTTGAGCCCGTTCAGATCGAACCACTTGTAGCCGACCGCTGCGCCTTCGCGGTACTCGACATCGATGCGTTTATCGGCCACTTCCGGATAGCCAACCAGCGTGGGCCGGGGCAACTGCGACTCCGAGACCGGAAACGTGGCGGGCAAGTGGCCCGATGGATTGACGTCGCCGAACAATACGCCGGCAATCGCCTCGCCGCCACTGGTGCCCGGGTACCATGCCTCCAGCACCGCAGGCACGCTCGCCAGCCAGGGCATGGTCACGGGACCGCCGGTTTCAAGGACCACGATGGTCCTGGGGTTCGCTGCCGCCACCGCCGCGATCAGCTCATCCTGCTTGTTGGGCAGCGACAGATTGGGTACGTCGAAGCCTTCGCCCGTCCACTGGGTGGCGAAGACCACCACCACGTCGCTGGCGCGCGCCAGCGTTGCCGCGGCGGCAGGATCGGCGCCATCGTGATAGGCCACCACCGCCCTGGGCAGGCGTTTTTGTATGGCTTTCAATGGCGACGACGGATAGACCATGACGGGTCCGGGCCAATGCTTGGGCAGCAGCTCGGGCGCGGCATTGCCGCCCTCGGGATACACCAGCGACGAGCCGCCGCCAGCGAACACGCCTTTGTCCGCATGGCCACCGATTACCGCGACCCGCTTGACGGATCTGTTCAGCGGCAAAGTGTTGGCGCTGTTTTTCAGCAGCACCATGCCGTCTTGGGCATCCTTGAGCGATACGGCCGCGTGCGCATTGAAGTCGATCGTCTGGGGCGCCGGCGCCACCGGGTGATCCACCACGCCGTGCTCGAACATGGAATGCAGGATGCGGCGCACCATGTCGTCCAGCCGCGCTTGCGGCACCCAGCCGTTCAATACGGCCTCTTTCAGGGGCGTGCCGAAATAGTCGGCGAGATCGAAAGGCATGCCCGATTGCTGGTCCAGCCCCGCATTGGCGGCCGGCACCGTACTGTGGACGGCGCCCCAGTCCGACATCACCCAGCCTTTGAAGCCCCAGTCCTGCTTCAACACCTCATTGAGCAGATAGCTGTTCTCGCACGAGTGCACGCCGTTGATGCGATTGTAGGAACACATGACCGCGCCGGGATTGCCCTCTTCTTTCGCAATCTGCAATGCCAGCAGATCCGCCATACGTGCCGTCCGGTCATCGATTTTTACGTTGACGGTAGTACGGTTGGTTTCCTGGTCATTCAAGGCAAAATGCTTCAACGTGGAGATCACGCCGTTCGACTGGATGCCCTTGATTTGCGCGCCCACGATCCTGCCGGCCAGCAGAGGATCCTCGCCCCCATATTCGAAGTTGCGCCCGCTGCGCGGCTCGCGCAGGAGATTGACGCCGCCTGCCAGCATCACATTGAAGCCGTAGGCCCGCGCTTGCGCGCCGATCATGGCGCCGCCCGCATAGGCGGTTTGCAGATCCCAGGTGGCCGCGGTATTCAAGCCCGACGGCAGCGCCGTGCCACGCCGCGCGTTCGGGCCGGCCTGGCTTGCCACGCCCAAACCGGCGTCGGTTTCAAACAGGTGCGGAATACCCAGGCGCGGTACCCCGTAAATGAAGCCGGCTGACTGATTGAGCGATTCCGCCGGACGCGTGGTCTTTTTCGATTCCATGTCCCCGCCCAGGTAACCGAAGACCAGCTTCAATTTTTCGTCCAGGGTCATCTCCTTCACGACCAGGCCGGCGCGTTCCCCTGCACTGAGCCGTGCGTTCATCCAGGGCTGTGCGGCTGGCGCCGTATTCATGCCGGCTTCCGCAGCCACGGCCGTACCGCAGTACATCGCCACCGCGATGGACAAAAGGCTGATTTTCTTAGTAAATCTCATGCTTGCTTTCATTGGCATTTATGCAACTTGACACTTTCGCTCACAAGGTTGCGCCGCAACCCGTCCTGAAGTGGAAGATTTTTGTGGGTGTATTGTGTGAGCAGCGCCAGCGTGCCGCAATTGTAGAATTTGCCAATGCCGCAAGTGAAATTGCGTAGGCGACGCAAGCCATACCGGACCGCCGCCCGTTTGCGGGGACCGGAGGATGGCCGGAAGTCTCTAAGCTGGCCCGGCCGCTGACGCCAAAAGGCTATCCATGCCAGGCGGGTACCTGCCATGGTTTGCTGGCAGGTGCCGCCCCGGCCCTGAGGCTCCCGAGCAAGCGCCGCGGTGTCCCCCGGTTGTTTCATCGGAGACAACTGAACAGCTTGTTTGGGACAAAATTTGCATTTGCAATTATCATAGTCCACATTCACGCCGATCTCGCCATCCGGCATGCATCAAGCGGCGTCGATGTGGGCCGCTTGCAGGGGCCCTGCGCTGCCCCTACCGTTCAATCAGGGCTCAGTTAAAGATGCGAATGAATATTGCATGTCTAATACCTAACACATCAGTTCTAAAAGTGGTCCGTGCCGCATTCATGCAGGCAGGCGCCGATTGCATCGACTTTTCGTCGGAAGTCGTGCTGTTTCGCGCCTTGCTCAGGCAAAAATTCGACCTCATTGTCGTCGACTTCGTCGTTCCGCCCACCCCCGATGACACCATTGTTTCCTGGCTCAATTGCCGTTCAGGCAATGACACCCCGGTGCTGGGCCTGTCGCCCGTACGCGACGCCCAGATGACGGCACTGGTGCTCAATGCCGGCGCCGACGACCTGCTGGTCAGGCCGTTCGAAGCCATTGAATTGCTGGCGCGGGCCAACGCGCTGGTGCGCCGCAGTAATCCGCGCAGCGCCCGCCGCCGGATCGAACTGGCTGGTTTTTCGCTCGACCGCGAGAGCAGCAAGTTCGCCTATCTCGGCACGCCGATTGTCCTGACATCGCGCGAGTTCGGCCTGGCGTGGATGTTTTTTTCATCGCCCGGGGTTTACATCTCGCGCGAGACCATCGGCACGTCGATCTGGAGTGCCGACAGCGAGGTGGCCGGGCGTACCATCGAGCAGCACGTCTACAAATTGCGCAAGAAACTGCAGCTAGGCACCGAACGCGGCGTCAGCATCCGCACCGCTTACGGCCAGGGCTACCGGCTGGAGCTGTTGGGACAGCAGGCGGCCACTGGCGCCTTCCAGGACACTGCCGAGTCCGAACAAGACGTGCCCGAACAGAGCGTGCCGGGATAGCAGCCCCGGCGAACGGTATGCCACGCGCATGGAACCGGAGCCGGGCGGCGATGCACTCATCGATGCGGTCGCCATGAAGGTGGCCGCAGGCATCCCGTTAACCACCTATTCTGGCGCGATTATGATGAACCATTCCATACTCCAGCATTCGGGCGCGGCCTTCGTGCCGTCATCCGGAGCCGCACTCGGCACGATCTCGACGAAAAGGCGTCCACTCCGCCTCGAAGACGGTTTCTATTGGCACCGAATCCGCAGGCTGTCAAAAAAATAAGGCGCTGTCCCCGTTAGGTAGGGGAAACTGAACAGCTGGGGTCGTTGCGCCGGCACAGCCCTGCACCGCCATGGCCACGCCAACGATTTGCAGCGCTTTCGCTGCACAGCGTGCTGGCGCGCGTTCAATTCGCTGACCGGCACGCCGCTGGCCCGGCTGCGGCACCCATGCCCAAAACGTTAACAGCTACCACAGCCGTCTGCGCGGCTGGCTGCATCACTTCCGCGGCGTGGCCACGCGCTATCTAGACAATTACTCCGGCTGGCGCTGGGCCATCGACAGGCGACGCCTCGCCACTCCGCAAGCTTTCCTGTGCAGCGCTACCGGCGTCGGCGTCATCCACAGCTAACAGGGACAGCGCCCATTTGAGACTCCGGCTGACAGGTTTCGTCGGCTTCGACCATGCCGCTCAAAGGCACCCATCGAGCCGGCAATGGCCGTGCGTGCCACGCTAGCGGTGGCATCCGGCGCGCACGGCGGCCCGCACCCGCGACACCCGCGAACGGACGGTGCCCACCGGGATGTGCAATTCTTCGGCCGCCTCTTCATAGGTCGATTCACCGTCGAGCACGGCTTCGAAGGTCGCGCGGATCTTGGCTGGAAGCGCACTGAGCATCGCTTCCACCTTGGCAGCGGTCTGACGCCATTCCATCAGCATCGCCGGGTCGCCATGGGGATCGGCAATCTGCTCCAGCAAGGCCTCGTCGAGTGCGTCGTGCGCATGGGCGCAGTTGCGGCGCACCTGGTTGCGCGCCAGGTTCAGGGCAATGCCGAACAGCCAGGTCGATGGCTTGGACAGCCCGGAAAAGCGGTGCGCGCAGCGCATCGCTTCAATGAAAGTTTGCTGAACGATGTCTTCCGCATCCTCGACGTTGCGCACGTAGCGCTGGACAAACCGGAACACATGGCGGTTGTGCGCGCGGAACAGCTGGTCAATATCGATGGCGAGCGGTGCGCCGGTTTCGCCGCCAGTGTACTGCTGCTCGTCATTGGTATCCATCGTCATGTCCTCGATCTCCCTTGAAGCTTCGCTGTCTGTTGTGGTTCTTTGGAACCTGCCCGATCGCCAGTAACGCTGCGATAGATGCAAGATAACAGCCGATTGCCAGGACGAAGCGAATCCGTGAGTATTGCTGAGACATTGAGATTTGTTGAGCTTTTGGCGGGGCGCCAGGCGGGCGGGATGCCTGCCAGCGGCATCCCGGGAAGACGGTGATGACGGGGCTATTTGGCGACGATACGAAGAACGCGGTTGCCTTCGTAGAAGATCGCCTTCATCGGCATTTCAGCCGTTTCCATGCTCTTGGCGACCGTCTCGACCGCTTCGGAGAAACTGCCCTTGATCTCGGTGCGCACCGACACCGCATAGTCGACCGGCAACTCCCACACCAGCTGCCAGTTCGCCGCTGCAGTCCAGCGTGTCAACGCGGCCTTCAGCGTCTTATCGGACGGTATGACCTCCCAGACCGGCGTCGGCGGCGCAGCGCGCGTGCCCGTCACCTCGACAACGGCCGCGAGCGGTGTCGAAGGTGCTGCCGCAGCGGCGGCCGCGAGTGGTGTCGACGTCGCCGCCGCCGGAGCGGCCGCGAGCGCTTTCGAAGACGCTGGCACCGGAGCGGCCGCGAGCGCTACTTTCGAAGGCGCTGCCGCTGGGGTGGCGGCGGGCCTGGCGGGCGCGGCGGGGAGCGCGCCCACGCGCGGCACCTCGACCTCATCGCTTTCGCACTCGTCATCGTCCGCGAGCACCGCAGCCGGGCTCGCCGCTTTCGCTCCCTTCCGGCCTGCCGCGCAATCCGCGTTCCGCTACCTCCCCGAAGTAGACGGAGGCGTTGCCTACCACCTCGTCGCGCAGGTCCGCCGGCACGTCCCCGAGCATGAGCCGCTGTACCGAGTCCGGGGCGGCCGCCCAAAACTCTACCAGCCGTTCAACGAACCGCGTCTTGCTCCCGCCCGTTCGGTCGCACCAGCCGTTAATCAGCGCGTTGGCGTTGGCCGTGAGCGGCACCGTGACGATGTTCCGAGCCTTCCCCGTTTCTTCCGCTCTTTTCCTGCCGGGCATACCGAAAGCCTAGC
>CBFGOU010000018.1:0-19485 GCA_965650445.1 uncultured Oxalobacteraceae bacterium
TTTTGCGTTCGGCAATGTGACGCGCCACCGTATCGGCGCTGCGTTTCTGCATTGCCTCGATCTGGGCGAGGTAATTGGCGCGGGTCCGCATGAGGTAGTCTCCGTCGGCAGAAGTGTTACTGGCGGCACCAGTCTAACTCCGTTTGGTATTTCCGCCCCGCACGTATGGGCCGGACTGCTTTGCGTTACCATCGCGGTATCCGGCGCCGCCGCGGGCCCCATACCAATGAGCAGAACGATGAAATTTGAACACCTAATCGAAATCAACGACCCCTTGAATCCGCTGATCGATCCGCTCTCGCGCGAGCAGCTGTGGCGCGGGCTGGTGCTGCGCGCCGACTCGCCCAAGCTGTTCGTGCCGCATCTGGATGAATGCACCATCGACCAGCGCGAGAGCGGCAGTTTTCGCCGCAAGCTGCGCTATGGCGAGCTGGTGGTGGTCGACCGGGTGCTGCTGACCCCGCTGGAGGAAGTGCGCTACGAGGTGGCCGCGCAGGGCGACATCAGCGCATCGAGCCTGACGATGACGATTGAAGCGCCCGGCGAGCAGGTGCTGTACGTGCGCTTCCGGTACGACGACGGCCACGACGCGGCCACCGATGCCGCCAATGCCATGTATGACGAGTTCCGCAAGTCGGCCTATCAGGAAGCCGATATCGACACCATCCGGGTGGTGCGCGAACTGGCCGCGCAGGGCCGGCTCGATGCCAGTTACCTGAATTGAGTCAGACCCCGGGAATGCGTTCGGGGCCGTCGGCCTTGTGCTCGCCCTTCTCCAGTTCCGCCGCCAGGTCGCGCAAGGCCGTGCGCACGCCCTCCTCGATCACCGGGTGGTAGAAGGGCATCTCCAGCATCTGCGCCACCGTCAGGCGCGCCTGGCAGGCCCAGGACAGCAGATGGCCCAGGTTCTCCGCCCGCGGCCCGATCATTTCGGCGCCCAGAAAGCGCCCGCTGCCATACTCGCCGTACACCCGCAGCATGCCGTGATTTTGCAGCATCACGCGGCTGCGTCCCTGATTGGTGAACGACACCTTCCCCACCGCGAACTTCGGCCTGCCCTCGGCGCACAGCGCGCGGTACGACTCGCCCAGGGTGGCAATCTGCGGCTCGGTGAATGCGATCGTCAGCGGGGTGCGGCGCAGGCCCGGGCGCACGTCCGGATAGCGGCCCGCGTTGTCGCCGGCGATCTTGCCGTGATCGGCCGCTTCCGGCAGCACCGGCCGCTCGTCGTTGGCGTCGCCGGCGATGAAGACAGGCGTGCTCCCGCATTGCATGGTGTGGCTGTCGAACAGGGGAATGCCGTGCGCATCCAGCTCCAGGCCGGTGTGCTCGAGGCCGATGTCGTGCACATTCGGCGTGCGTCCCGCCGCCGCCAGCACGTATTGAAAACGCTCGGTACGCTCGCTGCCGGCGGCGTCGTGCGTGACCAGTTCCACCTCGTCGCCATCCTGGCGCGCCGACACGAGCAACTGCTGGAAGCGCAGGTCGATTTCTTCGGCCAGCGTGTGGGCCGCCACGTGCAGCACTTCGGGATCGGTCAGCTGCGCCACGCTGCCGCCGCGCGCGAACAGGGCCACGCGCACGCCCAGCCGCGCCAGTGCCTGGCCCAGTTCCAGTCCGATCACGCCGGTGCCGATCACCGCCACCGATTTGGGCAGGTCGGTCCAGTCGAACACCTGGTCGCTGACGATCACGCCCGGCCCCACGTCGCGCAGCACCTGCGGCACCGAGGGCGTGGACCCGGTGGCGATCACAAAGCGGGTCGCTTCGACGGTCGTGTGCTCGTCCACCTGCAAAGTGCGCGGCCCGGTAAAGCGCGCGTGGCCGCGCAGCTTGTCCTCGGCCGGAATGCCATCCACGCTGTCGAGCACGAAGCCGACGAAGCGGTCGCGTTCGCGGCGCACCCGCTCCATCACGGCCTTGCCGTCAATGCGCACCTGGCCGGCATGCACGCCGAAGCCCGGCGCCAGGGCCAGCATGTGCGCCGCCTCGGCTGCGGCAATCAGCAACTTGCTGGGCATGCAGCCGACCCGCGCACAGGTGGTGCCGTACGGCCCGCCCTCAATGGTCACCACCCGCTTGCCCTGCGCCTTGGCGGCGCGATAGGCCGACAGGCCGGCCGTCCCGGTGCCGATCACGGCCACATCCACGATGAGCTTGTTCATGGTCATTCCGAGCGCGTTGAGGGAATGCCAGTGTAACGAAAATTCGCCGCCGGCGCGTCAGGGACGGTCCGGCAGATTGGCTGCCACTTCCTGTACCGTTGCATGACTGCTGAGCGCGTGCACGACTTCCGCCAGCGGCTCGGCGTAGTAGCCGGGCAGGTCGCGCTCCTGCGCATTGTTAATGGCAAAGGCCAGCTGTTCGACCGGTGGCACGAACTGCGCATCGACACCGGGTTTGTTGCCGCGCGCATCGATGCGGTACCAGCCGTGCCCGTCGAGCCACACCGCGTTCAGGCCGTGCAGGCAGTACGGCGCCGTACCGCTGGTACCGACCGACAGGCGCTGGTAGCACAGCGCGGCCGGGATACCGTTGGCGCGCAGCAGGGCCGCCAGCAAGTGGCTCTTGGCATAGCAATAGCCGGTACCGTGCTCGAGCACGTCGGAGGCTTTGCAGGTGACCGGGTTGAGGCGGTAGTCCCAGCTGTGCTTAATCTGGTCGCGCACGAATTCGAAGGTCGACTTGATCAGTTCGTGCCGCGTTGCGGCCGCAGCGGCCAGCTCTGCGGCCTTGCGTGCCACCGTCGGATGGGCGCCATCGATGTATGTGCTGAAACTGAGGAATTCGTTCATGGCAGTTCGGTCGGAATGGGATAAGCAATATAGCAGGGCTGGGCCTTATTCAAAAAATTGCCAGATAATTATCTCCATTCTGCGTAACGATGTTGATCGAGCGCGATGCATTTTATCGTTCAAAGGTCCACGTAGCGGGGCAGCAGATCCTGATCGACCAAACGAATTTCGATAGCGTTGGCGATCTTGACGTGTTCCAAATTCTCGTCCGAGAAAGGCCCATCGGTAACGCTGACAATGATGGTGCCGACTTGCTTCTTGTCAGCGCTCAGCACCGGCACAAGGGCACGAGCCTCGGGCACTTGTTGAACGGTCAGCACTCGGGGCAAGTACAGCATCCAGCCGATTCCCGGGCGGTCCTTAAAGGTCTTGTGCTCATAGTAGCCGTTACTCTCCACGGAAATGTAGTGGGGCGACCAGATGGCAACCCCTGCCGCCAGCACCTCGGCGATCGCGTGCCAGTCGGCCGAAAACGATTTTGGATACCCATCAAAGGTGACTTGGCTTATATGCGCTTTGGGCCGGCCCATGAAGCGTAACGATGCCCCCTCATGATCGTCCTTTCCGTTCCACATCGTGATGATACGCGGATCGACTTTACCTTTGAGACGAGTTTCGAGGACAGCCTTCGCTGCAGTCGTCGGCTCACCATCCGAGTAGACCTCGTATAACAAGGCGTCGCCCCTGGTTTCCCCAGCGAGTAGCCATTCATTCAAAGTCGGAGACAGCTGTGCGAGTGATTGGGTGAACCGTTGCATCTCGCGCAGCATGGTGTCGACCGACAAATCACCAGCGTAATGAAGCGAAAGTAAGATTTCGTAGGCATGTATCATGGATTGAACACCGTTTCGATGGGTAACATTGCACCGGCAAAGATTTTGGAGAAGTAGCGGTAGCTGAGCGGTTCCATGAAGTACCAACTAAGTTGGACAGGTGGGCGCGGCGATGCTACAGCAGACTGGCTAACAGCTTGCTCAAGAATTGCCGTGTCACCCTCCCAAAATTGCTTGCGCCGCCCAAATTCATTAAAGAACTGATCGTACTTGGCCTTCGCTTCCTTTAGCATGCACTGACTGGAGTCGAAACCGTCGAAACTCACGCCACCAAACATCCACTCCGTGATGAAGCCCGCGCCGACCGGAAGTCCAGCTATGCGCACTTGGTAGGCTATCGACGTCTCCGACCAGCCCGCCGTGGACCGATTGAAGGGAGCGCCTGTATCAGGCGGGCACTCCTTGCATTTTTCCTTTGCCTTCGTCTGAGCGTCTGCGCGTGCAATTGGCGTAGATCTGGCCTGATCCGCTTCTTTTTGCCGCTTATGCGCCGCCTCATCCACAGCACCGGCTGCCGCGCCGACACCCAGCAACATGAGAACGCGTGCCGCGACCGTTTCAATCGTTGGGATTGCAAGAGCTGCCATTAATGCTCCCTTCCAAGCTTCTTGTTCACCACCGCGAGCAGGTCGTCGAGCCGTTGTTCTGGCGCCGTGCCGGACTTGCGCAGGTATGCATTGACCAACGGGTCTTCGTGAATGCCCGGCGCATCCGCCTCGAGATACATCAGACGCACGATATGCGGTGTGGAGGTCAATCCTATACGGGCCGCGTAGTCATGCGCTGCCTGCATTCGACCCTGCACTGCCGCGTGGCCAGGCCGGTCCCACATGTCAGGCCGCTTGGCAAGGAACTGGTCGCACACTGCGGTAACGAACTGAAACGAGTCACGCGAGTTGAGTTGGAGCCACTGCTCGTCACTGAGCTTAAGCATGCCGCCTCCCTATCCATGCTCGCTGGCCTTTATGCAGCAGATGCCATTCGTGAATGTGCGCGAAGAACGCGTCACGCTGGACCGAGTCGAGCACCTCGGCCAAGGTGACCAACACACGTGGATCCCAGAAGCGTAGCAACGCGGTGCGCCCGTCCGGCAATTCGACGTCGAGCTGCAATTGAAGTAGCTGCGCGAGGCCTTCGAGATCTTGCGGGGCGATCAGCCATGTGACGGCGGGGGAAACCTGTTCCAGCTCGGCCAAGGCATCAATCAATGCGTCGCTTGCTTGCGCCGCATCGACCAGCCAAGGCCCGGCATGGGCCAAGGGCGCGTCCGCTGTGCCGGCGAACAATGAATAGAAGCCTTCCTCAGCCGCCAGTGGTTCGCCGACCCGCGCGCGGTACTGCGCGCCGTCGACAAGTGCATAGAGTCTCAACGCGGACATGGTCTGGTGTAGCTGGGCGAGGCGCTCCGCCATATCGTTCGGCGCCTTCACTCGCGCACCACAGTCGCGCTGCCGATGGCCGCTGCCTTCAGCAGGCAGTCCAGGCAGACGCCTGATGGTGTGGCGGCCGCGATCTGGGACGCCGCAGCCAGCGCCTCGGCCTTATCATCGGCAGCAGGGTCGCCCATTGACGATATGTCCGACCAGGTCGTAGTTATTTGACCGGAAATCAGCTTTGCGCCGCAAGCGGTCGAGTCCATATGCCGCGCGTATCCGTTGCCGAAGCCGTCCACCAGGTCGTCTGGTCCGGACGTGATGGCGAAAATCCCCTTGCACTTTGGGCACACTGTCATGTCGCCGACACGCGCGACGCACTTGCCGTTGATGTCAAAGGTGAGATCCGCGCTGATGACCGTGCCGCCATGACTGGTTTTATCACCCAATACGATGAGGGGTCTGCTCATAGGATACTCCTGAAGGGATAAGGTGAAAACGAAAGGTTGTCGTTATAGCATACTTACCAATAAACTCATAAAATGGTTGTCAATATGCAGAGTGCCGACGAGTGCCGACGAGTGGCACGGGGGCGAAGAGGGACTGGTGGCGAGACAACTCGGCCGCTTTGCGAGGCCGCACGAAGGCGCTGATATTCGAAGAACTGGCGATCGAGGTGAGCG
Source organism: uncultured Oxalobacteraceae bacterium (assembly GCA_965650445.1). Lineage (GTDB taxonomy): Bacteria > Pseudomonadota > Gammaproteobacteria > Burkholderiales > Burkholderiaceae_D > Telluria_A. Next base: position 5,685 of record CBFGOU010000018.1, read on the forward strand.
ATCTCTTTGATCAGATCAACGAAATTTTGACTGCCTTCTTCAAGTTTGCTTCTATGAGAGCTGAATAGTCGCGTGCGGCTAACCCGAGCCTTTGGAGGCGGCTTTGCAACACATCCAGCCTCTAAGGCCCGCTGCAAAACCCGGTGCTAGGTCTACTGTTTAACGGTCTCATAAACCTTGTGTATCGAAAAGGTGCATAAAGGGAAGTTGTGTTGAGGCCGACCGAAAACTGACCCACCTTTAGGCCTTCTGCCGACTGAAAATTGACCCAGGTGTTCTACTACTCCCGCCTAATTTTTGGGCAGGAGATAAAAAGGTGATCACCATGAAAATGTTAGGCAAGGTTCGACGGATGTATTTGCGCGACAAGCTATCGCTGCGCGAAATCTCGAAGCGCACGGGACTGTCCCGCAATACGCTGCGCAAATGGGTCAGGGTTCCCGGAGAGGACGTGTCGTCGCCGCGCTATCAGCGAGAGCAGAAGCCGACTAGGCTGAGTCCCTACCACGCCGCGCTGGAACAAGCGCTCAAGGCCGACTCGCACCGCATCAAACAGAACCGGCGCAGCGCCAAGGCCTTGTTCGCCCAAATCACGGCCAGCGGCTATCCAGGCAGCTACAGCCGCGTCACCGATTTCATCTGAGACTGGCGCGGCAGCGAAGGCAAGGCGCCGCACGCCTTCGTGCCCCTGGCCTTCGAGCTGGGTGAGGCATTCCAGTTCGACTGGAGCGAGGAAGGTCTGGTCATCGGCGGCATCTACCGGCGCATCCAGGTGTCGCACCTCAAGCTATGCGCCAGCCGGGCGTTCTGGCTGACGGCCTACCCGAGTCAAGGCCATGAGATGCTGTTCGACGCGCACACTCGCTCCTTCGCGGCTCTGGGCGGCGTCAGCCGGCGCGGCATCTACGACAACATGAAAACGGCAGTCGACAAGGTCAACAAGGGCAAGGGGCGCATCGTCAATGCGCGCTTTGCCTCGATGTGTTCGCATTACCTGTTCGATCCCGACTTCTGCAACCGCGCCTCGGGTTGGGAGAAAGGCGTGGTCGAGAAGAACGTGCAGGACAGCCGACGCCGCATCTGGCTCGATGCGCAGAGCAGCAAGTTCAGCTCATTCGCCGAGCTCAATGCCTGGCTGGGCGAGCGCTGCCGCGCGCTATGGGCGAACTGCGCCACCCGGAATATCCGGCCATGAGCGTGGCCGACATGCTCGAACAGGAGCAGGCGCAGATGATGCCCATGCCCACCCCGTTCGACGGCTATGTGGAGAAACCGGCGCGCGTGTCGAGCACCTGCCTGGTCACCGTGCAGCGCAATCGCTATTCGGTGCCCTGCGAACTGGCAGGGCAGATGGTCAGCGTGCGCCTGTATCCGGCGCGGGTGAGCATCGTCGCCGGCGATGCGACCGTCGCCAGCCATGAGCGGCTTGCCGAGCGTGGCTGCGTGCGCTACGACTGGCAGCACTATATTCCGCTGGTCGAGCGCAAGCCAGGAGCGCTGCGCAACGGCGCGCCGCTCGCCGACCTGCCGGCGCCGCTGATGCAGCTCAAGCAGGGCCTGATGCGGCACGCGGGCGGCGACCGTCTGATGGCCCAGGTATTGGCCGCTGTGCCCACGGCGGGCTTGCCAGCGGTGCTGGTGGCGGTGGAACTGGTGATCGAGTCCGGCGTGCTCAGCGCCGAGCATGTCGAGAACGTGCTGGCGCGGCTCAATGCCACACCGCCGCCGGCGAGCGTGGAAACGAGCCTGCAACTGAAGGAGGCGCCAGTGGCCAATACCAGCCGCTACGACAGCCTGCGTGCCATGGAAGACGACGTGGCGAACGGTGCGGTGGAGGTCGACCATGCGTGACGTCGCGAACGAACTCAAGGACTTGCGCCTGCATGGCATGGTCGGAGCCTGGACGGACTTGCTGGCGCAAGGCGAGGACTCGGTGGCGTCTTCCAAGTGGCTCATCGAGCATCTGCTGCGCGCCGAGCATACGGATCGTGCAATGCGTTCGGTCAGCCACCAAATGACGGCGGCTAAGTTCCCCGTCCACCGAGATCTGGCCGGCTTCGACTTCGATTCATCGAAAGTCGATCAGGCACTGGTTCGGCAACTGGCCACGCTGACATTTACCGATACGGCGCAGAACGCCGTACTGATTGGCGGACCCGGTACGGGCAAGACCCACCTCGCCACCGCCATCGCGGTGTCGGGCATCGCGTCGAAGGGTAAGCGGGTCCGGTTTTACTCGACGGTCGACTTGGTCAACCTGCTGGAGCGGGAGAAGCGCGAAGGCAAGGCGGGACGGATCGCCCTGTCGCTGATGCGCACGGATCTGGTGATCCTCGACGAACTCGGATATTTGCCGTTTAGCCAGGCCGGTGGCGCCTTGCTGTTCCACCTGCTCTCAAAGCTCTACGAGCACACCAGCGTCGTCATCACGACAAATCTGAGCTTCGCCGAATGGTCGAGCGTATTTGGGGATGCCAAGATGACCACGGCACTGTTGGACCGACTGACCCACCACTGCCATATCGTCGAAACGGGCAACGAATCGTACCGCTTCCAGCACAGCAGCATGGCCGCGAAAGGACGCATCAAGGCCCGTGAGCAAAAGCGCAAGGCCGGGAAAGGAGCGCCTCCCGACGAACCGTTCTAACGGTCAGATCGACCCGTCGCCACGAGGTTGGACTTACGCAGGCCCAAGTTGCAGAGCGACTAGGCCTAGACACCGAAACGGTATCGCGCTTCGAGCGTGCCAAGCACATACCATCGTTGGTTACGCTTGAGCGGATGGCCGCTGTTTTGGCAACCACGGTGGGCGATTTGCTGGCTGAGGAGCCAAACCAGCCCGATGATCAATCTCTAGTGATTACGTCGTGGCTGGCTGCACTTAGGCCTGAGGATCAGGCTTTTTTGCTCGGTCGCTCTTGAAGCAATGCTGCGACTATCTATCCACACGAAATACCGGCGCCAGTTGAAACGCGCATGTCACCGTTGACTTAAGGTAAAATTGCCGAGTGGTAGCGCCCTCATGCATCTATGCAGGTTGCGCTGCACGTTACCATGCGGCCTAATGGCGCAAAGGCGAGCAATCGCGTGAGCGTTAGCGGCGGTGTCAGCGGCTTGGACGACTCGCAAGAGGCTCTCAGCCAAGACTCTGCCGACGGCTGTCCTGGTGTTTCGTCTTCTACTCCCGATTTAGTTGGGAAGGCGAATAAGAAACGTGCGGGGCAGTCAAGGAGCAAAGGCGCGGGCGCGCCGCAAACGTCGAAGCGTGAGAACGTTTTGCATTCTGCCCCGTCTTGGTGGAAGCGATGGCTTTTAATCGCGACTACCGCGTGCTTTTTGTTCAATTGTTGTAGTGAACTGGGGGTGTTGAGAATGCAAACGAGTATGATTCGCATTTCGGTGGCTGGTGGTTGGGTGGACGGTGTGCCTCATGCATCTATGCAGGTTGCGCTGCACGTTACCATGCGGCAAAATGGCGCAAAGGCGAGCAATCGCGTGAGCGTTAGCGGCGGTGTCAGCGGCTTGGACGACTCGCAAGAGGCTCTCAGCCAAGACTCTGCCGACGGTGGCTTTTTCCGCTGGCTCGGGGGGGGTCAACGCCAGCGGCACACCTGAAATGGGCTCGACTGCATACGACCAAGTACTTTCCCACGCGACGCTCAGTGCTGTGTGGAAGCATCTCTACAAGAAAACAAAACTCCTGTCTCGCAACACCACTGGTGTCGATGGCCAGTCGATCAATGACTTCCATCTTGATGCAAAGGGCCATCTGGTTCGTCTGGCTCGCGACATCCGTGAGCGCAAGTTTTCATTTTCACCTTTGAAGCCGTACTTGGTCCCTAAACCGAGTGGCAAAAAGCGCTTGATTTGCGTTCCGACCGTACGGGATCGGATCGTTCAAGGTGCGTTGGCCGCGTACCTCGGAGATAGGTATGCCGTGAAGCTGGCGAATAACATCAGCTTCGGGTTTATCAAAGGGCGCAGTGTTCACATGGCGGCAGATATCGCTTGCGCATCGCGCCGCGAGAGATCCTGGGTATACAAAACCGACATTACCGCATTCTTCGATTCAATCCCACGTGCTGATCTGCAAAATGCCATCAAGAAGCTGATTAAGGAGCGGTCGTTGCATGTCTTGCTGTTCACCGCGTTGGAATGTGAAGTTGATTCGCCCAGTCGAGCAGTCGCTGCCGACATCGCCAAGCTCGGAATTAAGCGTGGGCTGGGGGTACGGCAAGGGATGCCTCTGTCTCCGTTCTTCTCGAATCTGCTCTTGGTCGATTTCGACCAAAAAGTTGAGCAATCAGGCGCTAGTGCTGTTCGGTATGCCGACGATTTGATCTTCCTTTGCAGGGACGAAAGCGAATGCAATCAGGTCGCAGCTTTTTGCAAAAGTGAGTTCAACAAAATCGGCTTAGACGTTCCGGCTCTCGGCCCAGGGTCCAAATCGGTGATTTATTCTCCTCATCATCCAGCTGAGTTCCTTGGGCTAGAGCTTGCGCCGGCGGCGGCTGGCTATGAGTTGAGGTTGGCAGATGCCCAGCTGCTGCGTCTGAAGCAGGAGCTGCTTGGCTTTAGCAACATCAAGCAGCTGCTCAGTAGGAACATCACGCTTCGCACACTAGGGCAGACCATTGCAGCCAAGCGGGACGGCTACCTTGGCGCTTATGACATGTGCGCGAACATTGACGACGTGCAGCTTGAGTTGCGAAAGGCGGAACACAAGGCGTTACGTACGGTCTATGGAACGGGCTTGGGGATCAAGCTCTCGGAAATCGGTGCGGATGCAAGAGCTTTTTTAGGCTTGCCCCGTAAGTCCTAGCCGACCCATTGCATAATCATCGGTCGGCATGCAGGCTGCTGCCGATGTCAAGATGTCTGACTGATTCGGAAGCACATTTTGCCCCGTGTACTGTCACCTCGCTAAGGTTGTAATTGACGCCGGAGGGGCGCCCGTGGTACGATTTTTGTAGGGTAATTCAATCACCACCCTCGGCCTCGCGGCTAAAGCGTGCATTCCCCGCCTTAACTTTTTTGGCGGGCTGCCTATGCTTGCCCGCCGGGAGCCGATATGAAATTCAACATTAAGTCAAAAACTCTATTCGCGCGTATATCGAAGCGTCTCCGCGAATGTTTGTCAGCACAGGGCACTTCAGTCCCTGACACTTTTAATTTCAAAGATGCGACCAGCTATGTTTTAGCTGAAGTGGACTACCGTACTTGGTCTGCTAACGTCGGTCTTTCTGATTTTCCAGAGTCGTCCTGGGATGAAGAATGTACAGCGTCTGAATTGAGGGATCGCCGCGAGCGCGAGGCCAGGCGCTTGACCGAGTACAGCCTGAAGCACGATGTCCAGTTAGAACGTGTAGATGAGCTCATTGCGAATTGGCAGCCCACCGCTGCAAGACCACAAAGCCCTGCCTTGGACGTTGACAAGATCAATGAGCTGCGGAATGCGGGGGTCCCTCTTCAAGCATTTTTCTTGCTTCTTATGTATGAGCTCGTGGGCGAGTTGCCTACCGAAGATGACTTGGAATTGTTTCGCTGCGCAATTAAAGCTAGCATCGGGCCTACCAACAAGGCGCTGCCACTGTACATCGGCCCTCTGGCTATTCGCTTGGTAAATCAAAAGACCGGACCTCGTGCCAAACTTGGCGTAGCTTTGCTGGAGATGCTGAGTGAGACCCCTCTTCACTATGTCAAGGTCAATTTGGCAAGAGCCTTGCGCAACGGATGGGGGGCTGAACAAAACTTGGTGCGCGCTAAAAGTCTTTGTAAATTTGTCGCCAAAGCCTTGGATGCGGGCGACGATGTTTTCTTGGAGGATGAAAGCCGCGTTGATTTTTACACTTTGCAGGGGCAACTGTACGCAGAGAGTGATTTGCATGGGGAGCGATTGTTCGCCTTCAAATCCTACCACGACGCCGCCAAGTACGGAAGCGGCCCAGCTGCGTTGATTACCTCTCACTATTATTTGCCTCTTAAACCCGGTATGGCTCAGGATGAGTTCTCAGGCGTAATCCCGCCTGACATGGCGATGGCGGCGCACTATTTTGAGATTGCTGTTGAGCGGGGGTTTGATCCAGTTACCAAGAAATTTTCCCAAGATGCATTTTAATGACGTCCTGTAACTGCACCGAGCCGCAAGCCCTAACCAATCATGCGCAATGTTTAACCGAAAGGAATTTCCATGTTCTTACCTAAGCCTACAATTAATGATGTCACAGAGGCTCTTCAAGCTTTCAAAAATATTACGATCCCGGAGGGAGACTTCGAAGGGGACGCTGTTAATTCGCCATATTTGTATCAGAGTTTGTCAGTCAAGGATCAGAAAATCGTTGACCATGCTGAGCATGTGGTCTCAGAATATGTGCGCAAGCCGGGCGATTTTGGCGACGAAGCTAACGCGCGGTCGTTAACCGAAATGAGGAAGCGCGGCTTTTCAGTAAGTCTGAATCCTGATCAGTATGAGCACGATCGCCTTGTTGGGGGTGCGGAGAGCCACGGCTTGATCTTGGATCTGAGCGACCCGTCCACAAATACCGAAGACTAAAGTGGCTGGCTGTAGGCCGGTGTCCGTTCACCGTCCGGTCTGCCGCCAGCTATCTGGTCCAATTCTGGTCCTGCCTGTACGCTATTTTTAGCGGCGGATGGCAAGGAATTTGTTTTAAATTCAAAGACTTGCTTTGGTTTCCAGCCTTTTGTTTAACGGACTCATAATCCTTTGGTGCGCGGTTCGACTCCGAGAGGGCCTACCAATAAAATCAATAACTTAGCCAGGTCCAATGGACCGGGCTTTGTTGTTTTTATGTCCTATGTAAGGGCGGATGTAAGACGTTTTCGAAAGGTAGTGCGATTGGTAGTCAATTTAGCGGCGGCTTTATGCGGCGACCTCGTTCCCTAATTGCGGATTCGCCTAACTTTGTTCATAGTCGACTAACATACCGCTCCAATCATCCTCAGCCGCCGCATATATCGGGACGTCTCGAAGCCGTAGAGCGTCCGAATACTGCAGTAACTGTGGTGGCTGCTTGAAATAATCAGCTGCACTTGCTTCGGCTTCTGTTGCATCGGCATAAAACGGCCTGAAAATGCGTTCAGCGACAGAAAAATCACTTGTGTCTAGGCCGACGTCCTCATAACCTCCTGCAAAGAATTTACGCAAAACGTACTCGTCTACGACCGGAACTCCATCCAAAGGAACGCCTACATGAGCAATCGTACTCACAGCGATAAGCGGATGAATGTGGAAATGAGACGGAAGGCTCCAGCCAAATTGCTTTACGTCAGCTCGAAATTCTTCGCGATGCTGGTCAATTAATTTTACGCGAGTTCTCGCTTGTTCGGCGGCATGTTCAATGGCAAGACGATGTGTCCCTATGGATGTTGAGTCGGTTGGCTCTAGAATGCATTTCGCTTCAAGGACAAAGACGTGTGAGCCAATGCAAAATATTGCATCGATTTGTCCAAATGCCCCATCCTTACATCTAAATGTGTAATCCTCCGATATGAATTTTGCTAGCTTCGACAACATTGGCGAACCTTTGATCGCTTCGGCGATTTCAGAACGAATGTGGGCTTCGAACACTAACCCTCGTTCATCGAGCTTTACCTTTAGCTGAGCCATCCAGCATTCAAGCACATATCGCAAATTTGGCGCCATAGCTATCGCGCCGAAGATGGGGTACAACTTTGACTTCTCCCCTGTAAACACTAAAGGTTGTGTGAAGAATTCTTGATTCCTTTCCCCCTGAAAAGTCAGAAAGTCAATAACAGCCTTTACTTGCGTGACCGGAACTCCTGTAGCCTCATGCGCTGCCTTGATGAGTACATCGATATCGAAAAAAGGAATGTAATCCTGCATGTTACATACTTCATCTGTCAGGGGCGGCAGTTCTGGCAAATAAGCTGATGAAGTTTCCTCCCATAAACGGGTTGCTGCTTGAGAAACCAGCATCCATACGTCAAACAACTGCGAAAGGCTAGCTCCTCCGAGGCCTGACTGTTTTTGATCTATCAAAGAGTCGTAATATGGAGGACATGCCATTGTTCGTAACGCAAACAGCATAGTTTGGCTATGGGGGGCGAGTTCGTTGCGCCCTAGTTGAATCTGCTGTTGGCCGCCTTCGTTCACTACCGCAAGCACTTCCTTGATTCTTGTCGGGAGTGCGCGAATGCCTAGTAGCTGAATAGCTTGTCTGGCATAAGAGAACGACTCAATCCCCAACGCAAGTTTTCGGGCGGCCGCAGCGTGCGTACCGAGTTTTGCGTCCAGATCAAGGGGCATCGCCAGAATGTTTTCGCGTGCACCTCCTATTATGTAGGTGTTCCAGATACAATCTTCCCACAAATTCTCAGTTTGGTCGTAGAGCATACCAAGGTTAATCTCATGCGAGACGTGACCCCAATTGACGGCATCAAAACTGTCGTCTACGTCGCTGCGCCCTGTCGCAAGCGCTGCTCTTATTGGAATCACCACACCATCTAGCATTCCGCCGAGCACGGCCTCTACGTTGTAGCTTTTGCCATTAGCTAGTGTAAGTTGGGTGCTCGCTAAAGTTCTAATATCCAATGTTGCAGTGCCGCTGCCTGCATCCTCCTCAGTCCGTCGCCTTATCTGTAGCTCCATGCTTTCAAGCTGATGATTGGCTGCTGAAATGAGTGCCTTAGTGCGAGTTGTTTTAGATAGACTAGACAACGAAGATTGGGCAAGCGTATTGCGTATAGCCGATAGCTTTGTGTGAATATGCTTTCCTGATATGTACAAGAGCGTATCGCGCTTATCCTCGGACGCTAATTCATCATACGCTTTCCACCAATCTTCTAAAGTGAAGCCCCGCTTGCGGGGACCAACCACGCCGCCGCGTTTAACTTTGTCATAAAACTTACTCACGAAACCCTTCCTCTATTCGGTTTAAAGATTCCTACTATGCAGTGCCGGGTATGTGTTTCATTTAGCCCAACCATCTCGACTTGCGTCAACAATGTCTATTATGATCCTCATAAAAATATTTCACTGTTGACATTTTTATTGATCATTGCCTACAATCATCCTGTAAGTAATAATTGCTTGCACAGGATGTTTCCAAGTTAAATCGCGACAGGGTGATTCGCTTGGTTGCATTACTGTAAAGCGGAAAGATCCTTTCGCTTTCTGGTGCTGATTGGTGTAGTGACTACTCTGCGGACTATCCGTATCAATAGCAGATTGGCATGGCCGGTCGCTGCACTCAAGAAGCTGCTGGGGTGCACAATGAAGAACTACCCTCCATCGCCAGTGGCTCACCTCGATACCGCGCAAAACTGGGAGCGCATGGATGACGTCATGCGCCTGATCTACAAGCTGGAGGATGCTCGTGGCTTCCTGCTGCTGACCGACAAGGCGTTCTGTCAGCCACCGCAGTCAAATATCCAGCGGGTCCACTTCCAGCGACCACTTGACCCGGCTCTTCATCTCGCGCAGGCGCGCCAGCCACTCTTTCAGGAATGCTTGCAGGGCCGGGCGCGAAGCGCTTTCCACCAGCAGCTGCGCACGGTCGACGTTGTGCACGCGCGTCATGGTCATCGGGATCGGATCGTTGATGGTGATGCCATCCTGCTCGATGCAGTCGCGCGCCGCTTCCAGAAATTCGATGGCGATGGCCAGCTCGCGCGCTTCGGCGCGCAGCAGCGCCTGATACATGTAAGGCGGCAGCCCGGCCTGGCGGCGCTCGGCCAGAAGGGAGCTGGCGAAACTGTCGTAATCGTGCCGCACCAGCGCCGCATACAGCGGATGGGCCACATAGCGCGACTGGATCAGCACTTCGCTGGCGCTGCCGCCCTCGTTGCGCGCGGCCCGCCCGGCCCGCCCGGCCACCTGCATCAGCTGGGCGAACAGGCGCTCGCTGGCGCGGTAATCCTGCGAGAACAGCGCGGTATCGGGATTGAGGATGCCGACCAGGGTCAGCTTCTTGAAGTCGTGTCCCTTGGCGACCATCTGGGTGCCGATCAGGATATCGACCTCGCCCCGGTGCACCGTATCGAAGGCCGCCTGCGCACTGCCCTTCAGGCGCGTCGAGTCGGCGTCGATGCGCAGGATGCGCGCCTGCGGGAACATCTGCTGCAAGCCTTCCTCGACCCGCTGGGTGCCGCGTCCCAGTGGCTGCAGGTCGACGTTGCCGCAGGTCGGGCAATGGCGCGGAATGCGCATCTCCAGGCTGCAGTGGTGGCAGCGCAGCCGGTGTTCGGGTTTGTGCAGCACCATGAACGAGGTGCAGCGGGTGCAGTCGCTGATCCAGCCGCAGGCTTCGCAGCAGATCACCGGCGCATAGCCGCGCCGGTTCAAAAACAGCAGCGACTGTTCGCCCCGTTCGAGGCGCTGGCGCAGCGCCGCCACCAGGTGCGAGGTGAGCCCGTCGACCGGCTTGTCGCGCTCCATGTCCAGCAGCTTCACGCGCGGCAGCACCGCGTCCTTGACGGCGCGCTCGCGCAGTTCGAGCTTGCGGTAGCGGCCGGAGCCGGCGTGGTGCCAGCTCTCCAGCGACGGCGTGGCCGATCCCAGCACCACCGGTATGCCGAGCTGGCGCGCGCGCCATACGGCCAGGTCGCGCGCCGAATAGCGCAAGCCTTCCTGCTGCTTGTACGAAGGGTCGTGCTCTTCGTCGATGACGATCAGCTTCAGGTGCGGCAGCGAGGCCAGGATCGCCAGGCGCGTGCCGAGCACGATGCGGGCCTGGCCCTGGTGCGCGGCCAGCCAGTGCAAACTGCGTTCGCCTTCCGACAGGCTGCTATGCAGGGTGGCCAGCATCACGCCGGGAAAGCGCGCGCGGATATTGCCTTCCAGCTGAGGGGTCAGGTTGATCTCGGGGACCAGGATCAGGATCTGGCTGTCCGCCTCGCGCGCCAGCACCTGGGCGCAGGCCTGCAAATACACTTCGGTCTTGCCGCTGCCGGTCACGCCGTACAGCAGCAGCGGCGTAAAGCCTTGCGCGCCGCCGATGGCGTCGGCCGCTTCCTGCTGCGCGCCGTTCAGCGCCGGCATGCCGGCCGGTGTGGCGTCGTGCGCGGGCATCGGCTTGGCCAGTTTCTTGAGCGCGCGGTCCAGCGCCACCGTCGTCAAAACGCGCAGGTTCTTCGGCAGGCCGGGCAGGGCCACCTCGCCGAGCGGGCGCTGATAATAGTCGGCGGCGAACGCGGCCAGCTCGATCCACGCGGGCGGCAGCGGCGCCAGCTGGCCGCGCACGGCCAGCGCGTTTTTCAGCTTGTCGGGCGGGACTTCGGTATGCCCACGGATCTCGACGATGAGTCCGACCACTTCGCGATTGCCGAAATTGACCAGGGCCAGCTGGCCCGCCAACGGCTCCTCGCCGGGCGCGCACGGCCAGCGGTAGTCGAAGCAGCTATTGAGCGGAGTATCGAGCGCGATGTGGAGAATGCAGTACGCCATTTGAGCCATTGTTGAGCGAGAAATCGCCGGGATCGCAGCACTTGCGCACTTGTCCCCAGCGGACGGGTCAAACTGTGGACAACTTTGTGAACAACCTGCTCAGCCGTAAGCTCAGCATTTGAGGCAGCGCAAACCTGGGGCCGCGCGGCGACCAATCCGGGAAAATTTTATCTTTAAAATCAGCTACTTAAAAATCCCGCCCTAGTGGACAGGAAAACACATTTTTTAATGCGCTTCTGTGCATAAGTAACGATTTTTTACTTCCCGCCACCTTCTTTTCAGCGTGCTTCCCGCGTGAAAATGGAATAAAGCGGCCTGACCAAAGCAGCCATGCGGTCCGGATGCATTTCGTCGATATTGCATATCAAAAAATCATGAGACGCAGCAGCAACCTCATGTAATACCTCAAGAATTCAGCTAAGTGCCGGTAAACCAAGGGCTTTTTTTCATTATCCACATTTTCTGTGGATAACTTTGTGGACAATGACCGGTATTCGCCCGGCTCCCTCTGGAGAATCGCTGCCCAATGCTTGAGCAACTCAGCAAGAAATAATAAAAACTGCTTCAAAATCAATAGCTTAAAATATTGTGATTTTGAACAGCATCTTATGCGCAGATGACACTTTCACATCTGAAATCTGTGCATAAGTTGGATTTTCCATTTCGCATCGCTGCATCCCGCTGCGCATAGAAAGCTGGCGATCCGGCAACTATTTCCAGGCTTATGCGGCGCGCTGTTTGCGGCTGAATTCATGCACGGCATCGACCATTGCAGTCACCGATTCCGGCGGCGTGAATTGTGAAATGCCATGGCCCAGGTTAAAGACGTGGCCGGCGCCATCGGACGGCTTGCCGTAGCTGGTCAGGCTGGCCTCGACCTCGGCGCGGATCTGCTCCGGCGTGGCGAACAGGATGGCCGGGTCAAGATTGCCCTGCAGGGCCACCTTATGGCCGACCAGGGCGCGCGCCTGGCCGAGGTTGACGGTCCAGTCCAGGCCGACCGCGTCCGCGCCGATGTCGGCGATCTGGTCCAGCCACAGGCCGCCGCCCTTGGTGAACACCACCGCCGGGATGCGCACGCCGTCTTTCTCGCGCTTGAGCTGGCCGATCACCTGCTGCATGTATTGCAGCGAGAAGGTCTGGTAGGCTCCGTCGGCCAGCGCCCCGCCCCACGAATCGAAAATCATCACGGCTTGCGCGCCCGCGTCGATCTGGGCGTTGAGGTACTCGGCCACCGCGCTGGCATTGGTCGCCAGGATGTGATGCATCAGGTCCGGGCGGTTGTACAGCATCTTTTTGATCGTGTGGAATTCCTTGGAGCCGCCGCCCTCGACCATATAGCAGGCCAAGGTCCACGGGCTGCCGGAAAAGCCGATCAGCGGAACGCGCCCGTCCAGGGCCGTGCGGATCGAGGTCACCGCCTTGAACACGTAGTCGAGCGAGTCCATGTCGGGCGAGCGCAGCGCCATGATGTCGGCTTCGGTACGCAGAGGACGCTCGAACTTGGGGCCTTCGCCTTCGACGAAATACAGGCCCAGTCCCATCGCGTCCGGCACCGTCAGGATGTCGGAAAACAGGATCGACGCGTCCAGCGCGTAGCGGTCGATCGGCTGCAGCGTCACTTCCGTGGCCAGGTCCGGATTCGTGGCCAGGCCCATGAAGGAGCCGGCGCGCTCGCGCGTGGCGCGGTATTCCGGCAGGTAGCGGCCCGCCTGGCGCATCAGCCACACCGGCGTGTAATCGGTCGGCTGGCGCAGCAGCGCGCGCAGGAAGGTGTCATTCTTGAGCGGAGCGAATTGTGGCATGGACGGCAATCGGAAGCGAAAATAAACGGCTATTATCGCATCCCCGGCCCGCCGCGCACGCCATGGCACGCGCCGCCCGGGACGGGTAAAATCCTGCTTTCCCCCATTCGGCTTGCCGCGCGAGCGCTCCCATGACATCGCATTTAGAAAATAGCGACAAACCTGTTGCCGTACACGGCCTGTGGCCGTCCCCCATCGGTGCGCAGGTGGTTGCTGCCGGTTCCTTGCCGTTGTCGCAACTGGCCGTCGACGGCGCCGATATCTACTGGCTGGAGGGGCGTCCCGGCGAAGGCGGACGCACCACCCTGCTGCGCCAGCGCGGCGACAGCGTCGTCGAACTGACGCCGGCCCCGTTCAACGTGCGCACCCGCGTGCACGAGTACGGCGGCGGCGCCTGCCATGTCGCCGGCGGCACGGTCTACTTTTCCAATCAGCCCGACAACGGCCTGTACGTCATCGAGGATGGCGCCGCCCCGCGCGCGTTCAGCGTCGATGCGGCGCTGCGCTACGCCGACTTCGTGCTCGATGCCCGGCGCAGCCGCCTGGTCGCCGTGTGCGAAGACCACCGCGG
>CBFGOU010000019.1:0-19118 GCA_965650445.1 uncultured Oxalobacteraceae bacterium
GGAGACGTTGACGGCCGGTGCGTCGTCGCCGAGAAGCTGCCCGTCCGAGGTCTCGAACTGCTGCTTGAAGGCGCTGATGGCATCCGCGATGGACTGGATCGTGTCGTCGGACATCTTGCCGCCCTCGGCGATGCTGGTCAGCAGGTCCTTGCGCTCGCGGCGCAGGTACTCCAGCAGCTCGCTCTCGAAGCGCTGCGAGAGCGTCGCGCGCGCGAGCGCGGTGCCCGTCGCTGCGTCGAAGATCTGCACGCCGGGCGCGGCGATGGTCTGGAGCAGACCGACGTTGGCGGCCCAGCCGGACTGGGCCAGCACGCTGTCTTCCGCCTGCATGAAGGCGGCCAGTCTGGCTTCGAGCCGGTGCTGGCTGCTGCCTTGCTGCAGGAACACCGAGGACATCAGCATGCCGGCCTGGCTGGCGCGCAGGCTGTCGGCCTGGATCCGCAACAGTTCGGCCTGGCCGGCGATACAGAGGTAATCGTTGCCAGCGAGCATGATCGCATTCGCGGCGGCCGGTGCCCATACGTGCAGGTGCTCGCCGCCGAGCAACTTGTCCACCCTTGTCACATAATGCTCATCCATTCTCTTGGTAACGAACGTTGGCAGACTTTTCTCGGCAGCTTGGCGTTCCCGAACTTGATTTTGCACAGAAAACATGATTGCTCCTTGTCAAAGAAATCTTGATTTTCTGCCGGCATTTTTTGTCAATCGGCTAACATGCTTGTTTATTGATCTAAATCAAATTGATATGCATCAACTGGTTACAGAATGAAACTAATTTCATTCATATTCCGCAAAGCAGGCCTGACAACTCGAGGGAGGTCGCGCCTGGCCGGTACCCGATTCGTCAAGTCCATGGGCATAGCCGCACGCACGTTACATGCCCTTGCCCAGCCGCTGCGCCAGGCACTGGTGAACTGGCTGCTCCGCCACGAGCGCCGGCACGATCACGCCACCTGGCGCTTCATCCTCCTTGCATGGGTCGGCTGCATCGGCATGCCGCTGTATTACTTTGTGTGGACCTACTGGTTTCCGCAGCGGTTTGAAAGCCTGGGCTGGCGCCTGCTGGGCGTGGCCATGTGTCTGCCGGCACCATGGGCGCACCGCTTCATGAACGAGCGCTGGCGCGGGATTTACCTGTTTTCCGCCGTCACCTACGTGCTGCCGTTCTTCTTCACCTTCATGTATCTGATGAACCATGGCGCGCCGGTGTGGGCCCAGTCGCTGCTGATCGCGCTGACGGTGCTGTTTCACTTCCCGCTGTGGTGGGCGCTGATGTCCTTCGTGAGCGGTTGCGCGCTGGCGTGCGCAACGTTCGCGCTGATCGACGATCCGGCCTTTCTGATCAGTACCAAGGTGTTGGAGCAATTGCCCCTGTACTTCTTTACCATCGTCGTGGTGTCGGCCGTCAAGGTGGGCCGGCGCGTGCTGGCCCAGGAAAAGCTGGCCGGCATGGCGCAGGGGCTGGCGACGGTGTCGCACGAATTGCGCACGCCGCTGCTGTCGGTCGATGCCAGCGTGCGCGGGCTGGCGCGCCGGCTGGCACGGGCCGAACAGGCGACTGCCGCCGAACGGACCGCCATGAACGAGGCGATGGGACGCATTCAATATGAAGTGCGCCACATGAATCACATGATCGATTTGTTCTTGCTGTCGGCCACGGCGGTCAATGCCAAACTGGACCCGACCGAAATTGTGTCGATGGAGCATGTGGTCGAGGGGGTGATCCTGCGCTACCCGTTTTCCTCGCAGCAGCAGCGGGCAGCGGTCCAGGTGGAGGTGCGCGGGGATTTCCGCTTTGCCGGCCAGTACGAATTGTCGGTGGTGGTGCTGCTCAACCTGCTGCGCAATGCGCTCAAGGCCCTGCATCGCGCCGGCAAGGGCCGGGTGCGCATCATTGTCGACGGGGGGCGCGCCGTGCCGCGCCTGCTGTTCATCGATACCGGCTGCGGCATCGCCGCGCGCGAACTGCCGCGGATTTTCAAGCGCTTTTATTCCTATCCATCCAGATCGGGGGCGGGCATCGGCCTGGCCTTGTGCAAGGAAATCATGGATGCCTGGCAAAGCAGCATCCGCTGCGTCTCGCGCGAAGGCGCCTACACCATATTCATTCTGGAATTTCCCGCGTCGACCCCGGCGCAACCCCGCCTGAGTAGCCCGACGGCATCACCCGAGCAAGCGACATGCAATTACCCATCTACCAGCATCCCAGCCTGACCGTCCTGGTCGACGACAGCGACAGTTTCCTGCAGAGCCTGTCTTTCCAGCTTGACCCTTCGTTGGCCAATCTGCGCTTTTCCGACACGCGCAGCGCGCTGGCCTGGCTTCACGGCCAGGCCGGCACGCAGGATGCCGGCCTGTGCGCGACCTTCGACACCTATCCAGTGGCACAGCAGCAATGCAGTGTGGCCTTTGATATCGACCAGATCCACCGCATCCGTTTTCAGCGGAAGCGTTTCCTGACCCCGTCGGTCCTGGTGGTGGATTATTCGATGCCGCAGATGAACGGGGTCGAGCTGTGCGAAGCGATCCGCCACCTGCCCTGTAAAAAGATTCTGTTTACCGGGGTGGCGGATGAGAAGGTCGCGGTGGATGCGTTCAACCGCGGTTTGATCGACCGCTACATCAAGAAGAGCGACGACGATGCGCTCGACCGGCTGGAAGAGGAAATCCAGGTTTTGCAGCACGCCTATTTCGCGGCCCGCTCGGAACCGCTGCGCGACCTGCTGGCGCTGCACAATTATGGCTTCGTCAGCGATCCGGCAGTGTGCGCGCTGGTGCGCGAGATCGTGGCGCGCGACGGCATTGTCGAGCATTACCTGTATCCGAGTCCGGCCGGGATTTTGATGTACGACAGCCGTGGCAGGGCCCAGTTGATGGTGGTGGAAACCGACGCGGGCATGAATGCGCATTATGAAATGGCCTGCGATAACGATGCCCCGCCCGCGCTGCTGAGCGCGCTGCGCGAACGCTGCATCATCCCCTACTTTCCCGAAGGCGACGGCATGTACGCGCGCCACTTCGCACGCGGCTGGCACAAATACACCCGGCCGGCGCAACGCTGCAAGGGCATCCAGCAGTATTACTGGGCCCTGTTTCCGCTCGAACCGGGCGACCTGGAGCCGCCGGCCCACAGCTTCGCCGAATTCCTCAGCGAGCGCGACGCGCTGGCCTGATCAAGCCTCGCGCAGGGTTTGCAAGGGCGGCTGGCGCAGCACCTTGCGCAGCCCCCATGCCCCGCCGGCAATGGCGCACACGGCGCCGGCGCCCAGGCCGGCCAGCCACACCACGGGGCTGAAACTCCACGAAAACTTGAACTGGTAGGTGGCCAGGGCCCAGCCGAGCGCGGCGGCACCGCTGGCGGCCAGCAGGCCGGACAGGCCGCCCACCATGCAAAACTCGATCCATTGCGCGCGCGACAACTGGCGCCGGGTGGCGCCCAGTGCGCGCAGCAGACCGGCTTCGCGGGTGCGCTCGGCTTGCGAGCCCATCAGCGCCGCGTACAGCACCAGCACGCCCGATACCAGGGTGAACAGGAACAGGAATTCCACTGCCGCCACCACCTGGTCCAGCACTTCCTGCAACTGGCGCACGATGCCGCTGATGTCGACCACGGTCAGGTTGGGATAGGTGCGCACCAGCTCGTTGCCCAGCTGGCGTGCCTGGGGCGGCAGGTGGAAGGCGGTCATGAAGGTACGTGGCGCCTCCGCCATGGCGGCCGGATTAATAATCACAAAGAAATTGGCGCGCATCGAGCCCCACTCCAGCTTGCGCAAGCTCGTCACCGTCGCTTCCACCGGCAGGCCGCCCATGTCGAAGCGCATGCGGTCGCCCAGCTTCAGACCCAGGGTCTTGGCCAGGCCCTGCTCGACCGAGGCTTCCACCACACCGGGGCCGTCGCGGTACCAGCGTCCGGCCACGACCTCGTTGCCGGTCGGCAGGCTGGACGTGGTCGACAGATTGAATTCGCGCTCGCCCATGCGGCGCGCTTCCTCGCTGGCAGGCACCAGTGGCGCGCCATTGACTGCCACCAAGCGTCCTCGAATCATGGGAAACATTTGCAGCTCGGGCACCCTTGCCGCGCGTAAACGCTGTTCGACCTCGTTCTTCTGTTCCGGTTGGATATTGATGACGAAGCGGTTGGGGGCGTCCGGCGGGGTGGCCGTGCGCCACGCCGTCATCAGGTCGCCGCGCACCACGGTCAGCAGCAGCAAGGCCATCAGGCCGAGCGAGAGCGCGACCACCTGCACCACCGTGGCTGCCGGGCGCCGCTGCAGCGAGGTGACGGCAAAGCGCCAGGCCTGGTTGCGCAAGGCCGGGCGCAGCTGTTTGAGCACGCGCAAGCCCAGCCAGGCCACCAGGGCCGACACCACGAAAGCGCCGAGGAAACCGGCGCCGGTGACGGCGGCCAGGCGGGCATCCCCGGCTTGCCACAGCAGCAGCGCGCCGAATGCGCCCAATCCCAGCCCGTAGGTGGCCAGGGCGGCCGGCCGGGGCGCGGCCTGTTCGCGCCGGATCACGCGGTTGTGCGGAACATTGCGCAGTTGCAGCACCGGCGGCAGGGCGAAGCCGACCAGCAGCAGCATGCCGGTGCTCAAGCCTTGCAGGGCCGGCAGCAGCGACACCGGCGGCAAGTCGGTGCTGACCAGGCTGCCGAGCAACTCCAGCAAGATATAGTGGGCGCCGAAGCCGGCCAGCACCCCGATGACGCTGCCGGCCAGCCCGACCAGCACGAATTCGATCAGATACATTGCCGTGACCTGGTTTTGGGTCATGCCCAAACAGCCCAGCATGGCGCAGGCATCCAGATGGCGCAGCATGAAGCGGCGCGCGGCCATGGCAACGGCCACGGCGGCCAGCATGGCCGACAGCAGGCCCACCAGCGAAAGGAAGCGGTCAGCGCGTTCCAGGGTGGCGCGCATTTCCGGGCGGCCGTTTTCGAGCGACTCGACGCGCACGCCCCTGACCTTCTGGTCCTTGATCTGTTGGCTCAGCCATTGCTGGTAGGCGTCGACCTGGCGGCGGTCGTTGGGGTTGGGGCCGGCCACCTGCATGCGGTAGGTCACGCGCGCGCCATCGCTGGTCAGGCCGGTGCCCGGCAGGTCGGCCAGGGCCAGCATCACGCGCGGCGCGAAGCTGGAAAAGGCCGCGCCGCGGTCCGGTTCGCTGGCGATCAATTGCTCGATGCGAAATTCGCGATCGCCCAGGCGCAGGCGCTGGCCGAGTTTGGCGTTCAGCGCGGTTAACAGATTGGCGTCGACCCATACCGTGCCGGGCGCCGGGGTGGCGGCGGTCGGGGTGCCGATGGCGGCACTGGCTTGCTCTGGATCGGTGCTCAGTTTGAGCCGGCCGCGCAGCGGATAGCCGGGCGACACCGCCTTGAGCGCGGCCAGCATGGCTTGCGAGGCATCGCCCTCACCGGCCTGGGCCATGCTGAAAAATGTGACGGTGTCGGCCATGCGCAGGCCGCGCCGCCCGGCTTCGGCGCGCCAGCCGGGCGCCACCGGCTGATCGGAATTGACCAGCAGGTCGGCGCCGAGCAGCTTGTTGGCGTCGCGTTCCAGGCCGCTCCTCATGCGCTCGATGAAGAAGCCCACCGAACTGAGCGCGGCCACCGCCACGATCAGCGCCAGCAGCAGAAAACGCAGTTCGCCCGCGCGCCAGTCGCGCGCACTCATGCGCATCGCTTGCTTGAACATGGGCGCCAGCCTCAGTGCGGGATGGCCGCGAAATAGCGCTCGACTTCGTCGAGATAGCCCAGGCGCGTGTCCGGGTCGAGGAACGCAGCCTTGAAACTATTGCGCGCCAATTGCTTGGCGTGGTCGCGCGTTAATGGCAGCGCCGCGAAGGCCGCTTCGAAATTGGCATTGATATAGCCGCCGAAATATGCCGGATCGTCCGAATTGACGGTCACGGCAAGCCCCTCGTTCAGCAGGCGCAGCAGATTGTGCTTGGCCATGTCGTCGAACACCCGCAGTTTCACGTTCGACAGCGGGCACACGGTCAGGGCGATCTGTTCGCGCGCCAGCCTGTGCGTCAGGGCGGTGTCTTCCAGGCAGCGCACGCCATGGTCGATGCGTTCGACGTTGAGCACGTCGAGCGCCGTTTCGATATAGGCGGGCGGGCCTTCCTCGCCGGCATGGGCGACCAGGTGCAGGCCCAGCTGACGGCAGCGCTCGTAGACGCGGGCAAATTTCTCGGGTGGATGGCCGCGTTCGGAGGAATCGAGCCCCACGCCGATCAGCTTATCGCGATACGGCAGCGAGGCTTCCAGGGTGAGCAGCGCATCGTCCTCGGACAGGTGGCGCAGGAAGCACATGATCAGGGTGGCGCTGACGGGGCTGTCCTGGCAGGCGCGCCAGATGCCGCTGATTACCGTCTCGAAGGGCACGCCGCGCGCGGTATGGGTTTGCGGATCGAAAAAGATTTCCGTGTGCAGGACGTTGTCGGCCCGGGCGCGCGCCAGATAGGCGGCCGTCATGTCGTAAAAATCCTGCTCTTTCAACAGAACACTGGCACCTGCGTAATAAATGTCGAGAAACGATTGCAGATCGGTGAATGCGTATGCTTGACGCAGCGCCTCGACCGAGGGATAGGCCAGCGTGACGCCATTCCTTTGCGCAAGATCAAATATTAATTCAGGCTCGAGTGAACCTTCGATATGGATGTGCAATTCTGCTTTCGGCATTGCGCGCAGCACCTGGCGCATCTGGTCGTTCAGCATGGACTCTCCGTTCATTGATCGGTGTGCAATTTTCATGGCCGGGCGGAAGGGTAAAGCCGGCCGATTTGCCAGTGTACCGCATGCGCGCGCGGGCATAAGCCGGGCACCGGTTTTGTGTGACACGGGACGATTTGCGTGCGACATCGGGCGCCGAGTTCGTGCACTATCGATATGGCTTCTGGTGACATGGCGCACTATGATCGACAAGGTCGGAATGCGCTGTGATGCAAGCATGTAAAAGCAGCATCGAAAAGCTAAAAAAGCCACACACCCAGCTTGCGGGATATTGAACATTTTACTTATTAATCAACTAGTTAAGGCCGTTACAATCGCTTGCACGACATTACTTTGACTTCCGGAACTATTAGGCACATAATAAATTTCATAGGCGTAAGAAGACGTTGTCCCCACGCGCAAATCCCCGGGCAAACCCGGTAAAAAAAACAAACATTGATACGTGTTTTTTGTTTCAGGAAATTGAAGCAAACAAACCTCCGTAACGATCCGACAAGGAGCACGCCCAACGACACCAGGCCTGGCTGGAACGCCACCGGTAGGACTGCCAGTGATATGAAGTAGTGACAGCACATTAAAGGACATTCAAATGACCATTTTTGACAACTACGCAGCCCGCTACGAGCGTACCCGCGAAGAGGAATATTCCCTCACTGAGTATTTGGCCTTGTGCAAGAAAGACAGGCTCACGTACGCCAGCGCGCCGGAACGCATGCTGGCGGCAATCGGCGAGCCAACACTGGTCGATACGCGTAACGACACGCGCTTGTCGCGCATCTTCGCCAACAAGGTCATCAAGATCTACCCTGCCTTCAAGGACTTCTACGGTACCGAGGAAGTGATCGAGCAGGTCGTGTCCTATTTCCGCCATGCCGCGCAAGGACTGGAAGAGCGCAAGCAAATCCTTTACCTGCTCGGTCCGGTCGGCGGCGGCAAGTCTTCGATCGCCGAAAAGCTCAAGTCGCTGATGGAACAGGTGCCCTTTTACTGCCTGAAGGGCTCGCCGGTGAACGAATCGCCGCTGGGCCTGTTCAACGAGGAAGAGGACGGCGCCATTCTGGAAGAAGACTTCGGCATTCCGCGCCGCTATCTGCGCACCATTCCGAGTCCGTGGGCGGTCAAGCGTCTGCTCGAATACAACGGCGACATCAACAAGTTCCGCGTGGTCAAGCGCTACCCCTCGGTGCTGAAACAGATCGCCATTTCCAAGACCGAACCGGGCGACGAAAACAACCAGGATATTTCTTCGCTGGTCGGCAAGGTCGACATCCGCAAGCTGGAAGACTATGCCCAGGACGATCCGGACGCCTACAGCTATTCGGGCGGCCTGTGCCTGGGCAACCAGGGCCTGATGGAATTCGTCGAAATGTTCAAGGCCCCCATCAAGGTCTTGCACCCGCTGCTGACGGCCACCCAGGAAGGCAACTACAAGGGTACCGAAGGCTTCGGCGCGATTCCCTTCGACGGCATCGTGCTGGCCCACTCCAACGAGTCGGAATGGAAAACCTTCCGCAACAACCGCAATAACGAAGCGTTCCTGGACCGGATTTACATCGTCAAGGTGCCCTACTGCCTGCGCGTCTCCGACGAGATCAAGATTTACGACAAGCTGCTGCGCAATTCCTCGCTGGACAAGGCGCCCTGCGCGCCCGGCACCTTGCGCATGATGGCCCAGTTCGCGATCCTGTCGCGCCTGAAGGACCCGGAAAACTCCAGCATTTTTTCCAAGATGCTGGTCTACGATGGCGAAAACCTCAAGGACACCGATCCCAAGGCCAAGTCGATGCACGAGTATGTCGACTACGCCGGGGTGGACGAAGGCATGAACGGGCTGTCGACGCGCTTTGCCTTCAAGATCCTGTCGAAGGTCTTCAACTTCGACAACACCGAAGTGGCCGCCAACCCGGTGCACCTGCTGTACGTGCTGGAGCAGCAGATCGAACGCGAGCAGTTCGCGCCGGAAGTCGAGCAGCGCTACCTGTCCTATATTAAGGAGCACCTGGCGCAGCGTTATGTCGACTTCATCGGCAAGGAAATTCAGACCGCCTATCTGGAAAGCTACTCCGAGTATGGCCAGAACATTTTCGACCGGTATGTCACGTTCGCCGATTTCTGGATCCAGGACCAGGAATTCCGCGATCCGGACACCGGCGAGAGTTTCGACCGCGAATCGCTCAACGCCGAACTGGAAAAGATCGAGAAGCCGGCCGGCATCAGCAATCCCAAGGATTTCCGCAACGAGATCGTCAACTTCGGTCTGCGGGCCCGCGCCACCAACGGCGGCAAGAATCCGGCCTGGACCAGCTACGAGAAATTCCGCACCGTGATCGAGAAGAAAATGTTCTCGAACACGGAGGAATTGCTGCCGGTGATTTCGTTCAACGCCAAGGCCAGCGCCGAGGATGCCAACAAGCACGCCGACTTTGTCGCGCGCATGGTGGAAAAAGGCTATACGGCCAAGCAAGTGCGCTTGCTGTGCGAGTGGTACCTGCGCGTGCGCAAGTCGTCGTAAGGGCCGCGGGCGGGCGGCGCAGCCCTGGCCGCGCGCCCATGTCCGGTGTGCCAAGCGGGAACCTGGCGATCGCGTGATAATAGAGTGCGAGATCGCTGGAATTCCGCCCACAGCGGGGCGTTGCATCGCAACAGGATGAAAGCAGGAGGCCCGTTTTGACTTATCTTATCGACCGACGCTTGCAAGGCAAGAACAAGTCTGCCGTGAACCGCGAGCGCTTCCTTCGTCGCTACAAGAGCCAGATCAAGGATGCGGTCGGGCGTGCGATCAAGGGTCGCTCGATCACCGACATCGAAAATGGCGAGAAGGTATCGATTCCCGTCAAGGATGTGAACGAGCCGAACTTCGGCCATGCCCACGGCGGCGTGTGGGAAACCGTTAATCCAGGAAACAAGGAATACCAAAAAGGCGACCAGTTCAACCGTCCCAA
This sequence comes from uncultured Oxalobacteraceae bacterium, assembly GCA_965650445.1. Taxonomy (GTDB): domain Bacteria; phylum Pseudomonadota; class Gammaproteobacteria; order Burkholderiales; family Burkholderiaceae_D; genus Telluria_A. The sequence goes on from CBFGOU010000019.1 coordinate 9,679, forward strand.
AGGGGGCGGCGGTTCCGGGCGCGGCAAGGCCGGCAATAGCGACCAGCAGAGCGAGGACGATTTCATCTTCGAACTGTCGCGCGAAGAATTCATGAATTACTTCTTCGAGGATCTTGAGCTGCCGAACATGGTCAAGACCCAGCTGACCGCCACCACCGAATTCAAGAACCAGCGTGCCGGCTACAATATTTCCGGCACGCCCTCGAACATCCATGTGCTGCGCTCCCTGCGCGGCGCGCTGGGCCGGCGCATCGCTGTCGGCGGCGGTTCGCGCAAGCTGGTGCAGGCGGCCGAGGACGAACTGGTGGCCCTGCTCGAAGACGGGGTGGCGCTGGACGATCCGCGCGTCGTCGAACTCAAGCACAAGATTCACCAGCTGCACACGCGTCTGCTGGCGATCCCCTGGATCGACCCGTTCGACCTGCGCTACAGCAACCGCATCAAGGTGCCCAAGCCCATGACCCAGGCCGTGATGTTCTGCATCATGGACGTGTCCGGCTCCATGGATGAAAGCCGCAAGGATACCGCCAAGCGCTTTTTCATCCTGCTGTATTTATTCCTGAAACGCGCCTACGACAAGATCGAGGTGGTCTTCATCCGTCACCACACGGCTGCCTCCGAAGTGGACGAAGAGGAATTCTTCCATTCGCGCGAGTCGGGCGGCACCGTGGTGTCGTCGGCGCTGAACCTGCTGACCAAGGTGATCAGCGAGCGCTACGGCAGCGGCGAATGGAACAGCTACGTGGCCCAGGCCTCGGACGGCGACAACTGGGACAACGATTCGGTGCTGTGCAAGCAGCTGCTGATTAATACCATCATGCCGCGGGTGCAGTATTACACCTATGTGGAGATTACCGACGGCCCGCCGCAAAACCTGTGGGAGCAGTATGCCGAAGTGTCCGACCACCATTCGAACTTCGCCATGCAAAAGATCGTGACGCCCGCCGATATTTATCCGGTGTTTCGCGAACTGTTTAAGAAACAGCCGAAATAGGCGCCGCACCGGCGGACTACTGCAACCATTTATCGCGCACCGAGGTGCCTATGCCAAGAGATCCGAAAAACCCGCGCGCCTTGCCCGAGCAGTCGGAATGGACCTTCGACCTGATCGAGCACGCGCACGAAGAAATCCGTCGCGTGGCCAAGAAGTTTGGCCTCGACACCTATCCGAACCAGCTGGAAATCATTACCGCCGAGCAGATGATGGATGCCTACACGTCGGTAGGCATGCCGGTCTCGTACAACCACTGGTCGTTCGGCAAGCATTTCCTGTCGACCGAGAAAAGCTACAAGCGCGGGCAGATGGGCCTGGCGTACGAGATCGTAATCAATTCCAATCCCTGCATCGCTTACCTGATGGAGGAAAACAGCCTGACCATGCAGGCGCTGGTGATCGCCCACGCGGCGTATGGCCACAATTCCTTCTTCAAGGGCAATTACCTGTTCCGCACCTGGACCGATGCCGACGCCATCGTCGACTACATGGTGTTCGCCAAGAATTACATCGCCGAATGCGAGCAGCGCCACGGGATCGACGCCGTCGAGCTGCTGCTCGACTCCTGCCACGCGTTGCAGAATTACGGGGTGGACCGCTACAAGCGTCCGGCCAAGCTGTCGATGGCGCAGGAAAACGCGCGCCAGAAGGAGCGTGAAGAGTACGCCCAGTCGCAAGTCAACGCACTGTGGCGCACGGTGCCGCGGCGCGACGAGGAACTGGCCGACAAGGCGGTGCCGCGCTTCCCGCCCGAGCCGGAAGAAAACCTGCTGTACTTCATCGAGAAATATGCGCCGCTGCTGGAACCCTGGCAGCGCGAACTGGTGCGCATCACGCGCAAGATTTCCCAGTACTTTTATCCGCAACGCCAGACCCAGGTGATGAACGAGGGCTGGGCCACCTTCTGGCACTACACCATCCTGCACGAGCTCTACAAGGAAGGCGTGGTGGGCGACGGCTTCATGCTCGAATTCCTGCAAAGCCATACCAATGTGGTTTACCAGCCGGCCGCCACCAGTCCCTATTACAGCGGCATCAACCCGTACGCGCTGGGCTTTGCCATGATGACCGACATTCGCCGCATCTGCGAAGCGCCCACCGACGAAGACCGGGAATGGTTCCCCGACATCGCCGGCAGCGATTGGCGGCAAACCCTCGACTTCGCCATGCGCAATTTCAAGGATGAAAGCTTCATCGCCCAGTACCTCTCGCCCAAGCTGATCCGCGACTTCCACTTCTTCGCCGTACTCGACGACGACAAGAGCGACAAGCTGACCATCTCGGCCATCCACGACGAGCGCGGCTACCGCTACGTGCGCCAGCAGCTGGCCGAGCAATATAACTTGGGCAACCGCGAGCCCAATATCCAGGTCTGGCAGGTCAACACCCGCGACGACCGCGCCCTGACCCTGCGCCATACCCAGTTCAACCGGCGCCCCTTGAACCAGCATGCCCAGGAAGTGCTCAAGCATGTGGCGCGCCTGTGGGGCTTCGATGTCCGGCTCGACACGGTGGACCCGGGCGGAAACGTGGTCAGCACCTTGGAGTGCAAACGGGAAAAACGCAACCGTTGATCTGGATCAATAGCGGTTCAATCACGTTTTTGAGTTATTGCGACGGCGCCCGAGGGCGCCGTCGCCGTTTCTGGCCCCCGCCACGCCCCGTACAGCCGGATTGCGCCGCCCCCTCCGGGCGCACACCCGCCGATTTCAACAGGGCGTCGCCAGCGGCTGAAACTGGCTATAGTGGTCATAAATGCCACACCGGCGACAAAGCTTGTTCGTGTCGCAACAAATGCAGACGTGTTAACTACGGTGTCATTCCAGTAATTCCGCATAATGCCTTGTTTGCGGAAATACACGATAATACTGGGGCTCAAGGTATTGCATTTTCCGCATAAATGATGCAACAAATTACCCGGAACCAGGGCCTTGAAAACCTTTTCAACCCTCCGAATCGAACCGGTTTCGGAGTACAAAAAGGCATGTGCAAAAAAGAATTCGTAGGTATAATTCGCCGACGTCCCGGATACGGCTCATGGTTTTGTCGTGTTTAGTGGGTTTAATAGCTACAAAAAAAGAGTTGGTATTGGAGAAAGCAGGCATGAATTTTTCGCATGAGAAGAACCCCGGGAAGAATTTCACAGGCATTGCGGTCGTTATCCTGATTCACGCGCTGGTTGCATGGGGTATCGTCAGCGGGCTCGGCACCCGCATGGTCACTAAAATGACCGAAGCCGTGGAGACAAAGATCATTGAAGAGGTGAAGCCGCCTCCACCGAAGGAAGTGCCGCCGCCTCCTCCACCGCCGGAAACCAAGGCGCCCCCGCCGCCATTCATCCCGCCGGTCGAAGTCAACGTGCAGCAGCCGCCGCCGCAGCAGAACGTGATCGCCAACACGACCACCGCCAAGCCGGCCACGACCGATATCCGTCCACAAGCGCCGGCTACGCCGGGGCCTGTCGCCGCCAACCCGAATCCGGTGCGTGTCGCCGCGGTGGCCGATTTCAACACTTGCGCAAAACCAGAGTGGCCTAAAGCCTCCCTGCGCAACGAGGAAACCGGCACCGTGACCTTGCAGTTCCTGATTGGTACCGATGGCCGTGTGGCCGACTCCAAGGTCCTCAAGTCGAGCGGCTTCCGCGACCTGGACAAGGCGGCGTTGGTGGGCATTAGCAAGTGCCGCTTCAAACCCGGAATGGTGGACGGCAAACCGGAGCAAGCCTGGATGAGCATGCAGTACGTCTGGACGCTGGAGTAAAACCGAGACGGCAGTACTTTTAAGTCTCACACTGTGAGTTTCGTTGTCATTATGTTCAGCGAACTGATTATTTTTATAAATTTGGAGGAAGCATGTTTAAGAATACCCGTTTGTCCGCTGTCCTGGCGGCTGTCCTGTTCTCGGTCACAGCAGCTGCGGCGCTGGTTTCCACGCCAGCTTTTGCTGACGCGCCTGCTTCGGCAGCAGCGGCCGCACCGGCAGCTGACGCACCGGCAGCTGACGCAGCGGCCCCGGCTGCAGCTCCAGCAGCCGAAGCAGCACCAGGCAAGGAAGCCAAAGAAGCCGTCAAAAATCCTTACGGTATCGAAGCGCTGTGGCACGAAGGTGACTTCGTATCCAAAGGCACCCTGATCATCCTGTCGCTGATGTCGATGGGTTCGTGGTACATCCTGATCACCAAGCTGATCGACCAGGCCAAGATTTTCAAGCAGTCGAAAGAGACTTCGGCCAAGTTCTGGAAAGCCTCGTCGATCGCCGCCGGTTCGGCAGCCCTGAAAGAAGGCTCGCCATTCCGCTTCATCGCCGAGACCGGCACCAAGGCGTCCCAGCACCACGACGGCGCCCTGCTCGAGCAGATCGACCTGTCGACCTGGGTGACCATGTCGATCCAGCGCGCTGTGGAAAAAGTTCAGTCGCGTCTGCAAGACGGCCTGTCCTTCCTGGCAACCGTAGGTTCGACCGCACCGTTTATCGGTCTGTTCGGTACCGTGTGGGGTATTTACAATGCACTGACCGCCATCGGTATGTCGGGGAACGCATCGATCGACAAGGTGGCAGGTCCAGTGGGTGAAGCGCTGATCATGACCGCCTTCGGTCTGTTCGTGGCGGTGCCTGCCGTTCTGGGTTACAACTGGCTGGTGCGTCGTAACAAGAGCGCCATGGAAGACGTGCGCTCCTTCTCGGCTGACGTGCACTCGGTGCTGATCTCCGGTGCCATGTCGACCTCCGAAGCTGGCCGTGCCGCCGGCGCTAAAAAGATTGGATAAATCATGTCGATGAGTGTCGGCTCCGATAGCGGAGATGAAGATGCAGTCATGTCAGAGATCAACACGACGCCGCTCGTCGACATCATGTTGGTTCTGCTGATCATCTTCCTGATTACGAGCCCGGTCGTCCTCAAGCTGCAAAAAATTAAGCTGCCTGAGGAAGTCAACCAGGTCATCAAACCTACGCCGGAAGACGTTAACATCGTTGTCAACAAAGATGGCGACATGTACTGGAACCAGACCAAGCTCGAGAACACCGATGCCCTGTTCGAGTTTCTGAAAAAGGAATCGGTCAAGCTGCCGCAACCAAAAGTACATGTGCGCGGCGATCAGGAAACGAAATACGAGTTCATCGGCAAGGTGATCTTCACTGCACAACGTGCTGGGATTCAACGGGTCGGCTTCATTACCGAGACGCCTGACAAGAATTAATGTCTTCGCCGCCGCCAGCCTGGCTGGCCGCGGTGGAATGCCCAGATTTGAAAAGGAAACACTATGTCTATGAATGTCGGGGGTTCTGGCGCCCAAGGGGCCGATCCAGAACCAATGATGGAAATGAACATGACACCGTTGATCGACGTGATGTTGGTCTTGATTATCATGTTGATTATCACGATTCCGAAGCAAAACCACTCGGTCAACTTGAATATGCCAGTGGGCCCGTCCTCGCCACCGCTCAAGGAACCGGTGGTGGTCACGATCGACGTGGACTTCGACGGCACCATTCTGGTCGACAACGTGGTGGTACCGGATCGCGCAACGCTGGAACAAAAGCTGATGAACATCGCAGCACAGGCTGATCAGCCGGAAGTGCACCTGCGACCCAACAAGCTGGTGTCGTACAAGTATGTCGCTGGCGTCATGGCTTCCGCCCAGCGTCTGGGCGTCACCAAGATCGGCATGGTCGGCAACGAGCAGTTCCAATAATCGTTTATGGCTATACGGACACGGCAGGTACTCCCTGCCGTGTCCTTTTTGACTGAAAGATTTCCAATGATCAAAAATCGTCTCGCACACCTTGGCCTCGTCATGGCCGCAATTGGCTTTACCGCAGCCCCCCCCATGCTGGGACTGTCCACCGCCGTCGCCGCTGAAACCGTGCGCGCGGAAATTGGCAACCCACTGCAGGCGGCGCAGACGCTGATGAAGCAGGGAAAAAATAAGGAAGCGCTGGCGAAACTGCGCGAGGCTGACAATGTCGCCGGCAAAACCGCCAATGAAAGCTATCTGATCGAGCTCGTGCGTGCTGGTGCCGCCTCGAGAGCGGGCGATTACGAGGTCGCCAACAAGTCCATCGAAAAGCTGCTCGATTCGGGCAGGCTGAGCGCCAGCGACCGCAAGAATTTCGAAGAAGGCCTGATCGGCAACTACATTCGCGCCAAGGAGTTCGGCAAGGCCAACGCCCTGATCCAGAAAGCCCTGAAGGATGGCAACGATCCCAAGCTGCGCACTTACCTGATTCAGAACTACTTCTACCAAGGCAACACCAAGGAATTGGCCAACGAACTGGCCGCGGCGGAAAAAGCCGGCCGTACGCCAACGGAAGACCAGTACGGCATGCTGGCCAATCTGTACAACAAGAACGGCGACAAGGCCGGCTATGTCAACGTCATCGAAAAGCTGGCCGCGAACTACCCGAAGGTTAACTACTGGACCGACCTGCTGAACCGTGTCACCTCCAAACCGGGCTTCGCCAGCCGCCTGTCGGTGGACGTGTACCGCCTGAAGTTCGCCAACAACCTGGTCAAGAAGCCGAGCGAATACCTGGAAATGGCCCAGTTGATGCTGCAAGCCAAAGCCCCTGCCGAAGCGCTCAAGGTGATCGACCGCGGCTACAAGAACGGCGTGCTGGGTACCGGCGCGGAAGCGGCCCGTCACCAGCGCCTGAAAGACCTGGCCGACAAAACCCTGGCGGAAGACGCCAAGAACCTGGCCGCCAACGAAGCTGCCCTGGTCAAGGCCAAGGACAACGAAGGCTTGCTGGCCCTCGGGTATGCGCTGGTTCAGGACGGCAAGACCGACAAGGGCCTGGCCATGATGGAAGCGGCCGCCAAGGCGAGCGACCTGAAGAATCCGGAAGACGCCAAGCTGCGCCTGGGCGAAGCCTATGCCGCCGCCGGCAAGAAGCAGCAAGCCATCAACGTGCTCAAAACCGTGCGCGGCACCGACGGGACCGCCGAACTGGCGCGTTACTGGATCATGGCCATCAACCATCCGATGTCCTGATCGCCGTTCGCATTGCACTATGGAAAAGCGCTGTCTGCATCCTGCAGGCAGCGCTTTTTTACTTTGAACGTATAATCTTGTATTTCGTCTGTTTCGCATCAGAATTGTCACCCTGCCCATGAAGGTTTTTCGCGGTCTTCCCAATGATGAGGCGCGCGCCCCCTGCGCGCTCACGATCGGCAATTTCGACGGCGTCCATCGCGGCCACCAGGCCCTGCTGGGGCGTGTCTGCGCCGCTGCCGCATCGCTGCGTCTGGAAGCGGCCGTGATGACGTTCGAACCGCACCCGCGCGAATTCTTCGCCGAGAAAAGCGGCGACCTGTCGAAGGCCCCCAGCCGCATCGCCAATCTGCGCGACAAGCTGCAATCCCTGTCCAACGCCGGTATCGACCGCGTCATCGTCGAGCATTTCAACGCCCACTTCGCCAGCATCTCGCCGCAGGAATTCGTCGAGCGCGTGCTGGTCGGGGGCTTGCACGTCAAGTGGCTGATGGTGGGCGACGACTTTTGCTACGGCGCCCGCCGCGCCGGCAACGTGGCCATGCTGGTCGAAGCGGGCCAGCGCTACGGCTTCCATGTGGAAACCTTGCCCACCGTGATGCACGGCGAGCAGCGCATTTCCTCGTCCGCCGTGCGCGCCGCGCTGGCCGCCGGTGACTTCAAGCAAGCCAAACAATTGCTCGGCCACGGCTATGCCATGTCCGGCCACGTGATCCACGGCCGGAAGCTGGGCCGCACCCTGGGTTTTCCGACGCTCAACCTGCGCGTGATGCACCGCCCCGCCCTGTCCGGCATCTTCGTCGTGCAAGTGCATGGCTTGGCGCCGGAGCCCTTGCCGGCCGTCGCCAGCCTGGGCGTGCGCCCCACCGTCGAGAACAGCGGGCGCATGCTGCTCGAAGTGCACGTGCTCGACTTCAATCAAAGCTGCTACGGCAAGCTGGTGCGCGTCGAATTCCTGGCCAAGCTGCGCGACGAAGAAAAATTCAGCGACCTCGACACCTTGACCGCCGCCATCGAGCGCGACGACCAGCAAGCACGCGCCTGGTTCGCCCGGCGCGCCGGCGCCTTGACCGCCACCGACCGAATTTGACGCCCTTCCACGCGGCAATACGCCGCCGGCCAGCGTCCCACCGAACTCATAGAAGCAAACAAATTCTTAAAGAAAAACATGTCCGATACCAGCAAACCAGCCGCACAGAATCCCAAAGCCGCCAAGAAGCCTGAAAGCAAATACCCGGTCAACATGACCGACACCCCCTTCCCGATGCGCGGCGACCTCGCCAAGCGCGAGCCGGGCTGGGTCAAGCAATGGCAAGACAAAAAGATCTACGAACGCGTGCGCAAGGCCGCCAAGGGCCGTCCGATGTTCGTGCTGCACGACGGCCCGCCCTACGCCAACGGCGACATCCACCTCGGCCACTCCGTCAACAAGATCCTGAAGGACATGGTCGTCAAATCGCGCACCATCGCCGGCTTCGACGCCCCCTACGTCCCCGGCTGGGACTGCCACGGCATGCCGATCGAAATCCAGATCGAAAAGCTGTACGGCAAGAACCTGCCCACCGCCGAGGTGCTGACCAAGGCGCGCGCCTACGCCACCGAGCAGGTCGAACGCCAGAAGAAGGACTTCATCCGCCTGGGCGTGCTGGGCGAGTGGGATAATCCCTACCTGACCATGAACTTCCGCAACGAAGCCGACGAACTGCGCGCGCTCGGCAAGCTGCTCGAAAAAGGCTACGTCTACCGTGGCCTCAAGCCGGTCAACTGGTGCTTCGACTGCGGCTCCGCGCTGGCCGAAGCGGAAGTGGAATACCAGGACAAGCGTGATCCGGCCATCGACGTCGGCTTCCCCTTCGCCGAGCCGGAAAAGCTGGCCCAGGCGTTTGGTGTGCCGGCCCTGCCGCAAGGCGACGGCTTCATCGTCATCTGGACCACCACGCCATGGACCATCCCGTCCAACCAGGCGCTCAACGTCCATCCCGAGATCAGCTACGCGCTGGTGCAAACGACCCGTGACGGCAAGCCGCTGCTGCTGATCCTGGCCGCCGACCTGGTCGAAGCCTGCCTGCAGCGCTACAAGCTCGAAGGCTGCGTCGTCGCCACCACGCTGGGCGCGGCCCTCGAAGGCATCGCCTTCAAACACCCGCTGCACGCGCGCGACGCCTTCTACGACCGCCGCCCGCCGGTGTACCTGGCCGACTACGTCACCACCGAAAGCGGCACCGGCGTGGTCCACTCCGCGCCCGCCTACGGCCAGGACGACTTCATCTCCTGCAAGGCGCACGGCATGAAGGACGACGAGATCCTGACCCCGGTGATGGGCGACGGCCGCTTCGCCTCGAGCCTGCCGCTGTTCGGCGGCCTGACCATCTGGGAAGCCAGCAAACCGATCTGCACCGCCCTGACCGAAGCCGGCGCCCTGTTCGAGCTGAAGATGTTCGACCACAGCTACA
>CBFGOU010000020.1:0-18740 GCA_965650445.1 uncultured Oxalobacteraceae bacterium
GCCGCATCAAGGGCAGCCACGCCGCCATCAAGACCGGCATGCTGGCCGCCGAGGCGGCCTACGCGGCGCTCGGCGAGCAGCGCCAGCACGACGAGCTGACCGCCTTCCCGGCCGCCTTCGAGCAATCCTGGCTGCACGAGGAACTGCACGTGGCGCGCAACGTCAAGCCGTGGCTGGCCAAGGGCCTGTACCTGGGTTCGGTCATGACCGCCATCGACCAGATGATCTTGCGCGGCAAGGCGCCGTGGACCTTGCACCGCGATTACGCCGACCATGAATGCCTCAAGCCGGCCGCCAACTACGCGCCCATCGCCTATCCCAAGCCGGACGGCAAGCTGACCTTCGACCGCCTGTCGTCGGTGTTCATTTCCAACACCAACCACGCCGAAGACCAGCCGGTCCACCTTACCTTGAAGAACGACAGCGTGCCGGTGGCGATCAACCTGGCCCGGTACGCCGGACCGGAAGCGCGCTACTGCCCGGCCGGCGTGTATGAATTCGTCAAGACCGAGGAAGGCGGCGACCGCCTGCAGATCAATGCGCAGAACTGCGTGCATTGCAAGACCTGCGACATCAAGGATCCGACCCAGAACATCGTCTGGGTCACACCGGAGGGCGGCGGCGGGCCGAACTACCCGAACATGTAAGCCTGTTCAATGCGGCAGCTGCCGGGCTGCCGCGCTGGCCATCGCCTCGAATTGCGCGGGCGGCAGCGGATGGGCGAACATGAAGCCCTGCGCATAGTCGCAGCCGGCATCGACCAGCAGGGCGCGCTGCACCCGCGTTTCCACCCCTTCGGCCACGACCTTCAAGCCCAGCGCGTGCGCCATCGCGATGATGGCCTCGCAGACCACCAGGTCGCCCGGATCGTGCTCGATGCGCGCCACGAAGGACTGGTCGATCTTGACGTAATCGACGCCGAAGCGGGTCAGGTGCGACAGCGAAGCGTAACCCAGCCCGAAATCGTCGAGCGCCACCTGCACGCCCATGGCGCGGTATTGCTTGATCCGCTCAAGCACCTGCGGCGCGGCGCCCATCAATGCGCTTTCGGTGATTTCGATCACGATGCTGTTGTCCGGCAAGCCCAGCTGGCGCAGATAGCTGTGCCAGCCCTGGTAGCCATCGGTGTCGCGGCGAAACTGCACCGGCGACTTGTTCACGCAGATCTGAAAGGCCGGATCGATCCCGCGCTGCCACTGCTGCGCCTGCTGGGCCACCTGGCGAAACACCCAGTCGCCGATCTCGACGATGAGGCCATTCGATTCGGCGAAGGGAATGAAGGCGGCCGGCTCCAGCAGGCCGCGCACCGGATGGCGCCAGCGCAGCAGCGCCTCGGCCTTGGTGACCTTTGCGCTGGCCAGCGAGACGATGGGCTGGTACCAGATTTCGAACTGGTGGCCGGCGATCGCGGCGCGCAGTTCGGCCCCCATGTTCTGGCGCGTCGACGCGCCCTCCTGCAGCTCGGGCTGGGCGTAGGAGTAGCGGCTGCGCCCGCCCGCCTTGGCCGCGCGCAGGGCCTGCCCCGCCTGCGCCATGAGCAGGTCGATGTCGGTGGCGTCGGGCGGGTACAGGGCGATGCCGATGCTGGCCGAGACGAACACGCGCCGGCCGTTCAGGTCGAACGGCTGGGCCAGCGCGGCCAGGATGGACTCGGCGATGCGCTCGACGCTGCCGACATGGTCCAGCCCGGCCAGCACGATCCCGAACGAGTCGCCGCCGGTGCGCCCCAGGGTGTCGGTGGCGCGCACGCAGGTGCCGACGCGGCGCGCCGCCTCGGCCAGCAGGATGTCGCCCAGCTCCGGGCCGAAGCGGATGTTGATGTCCTTGAAGTGGTCCAGGTCGAGCAGCGCCAGCGCCACGAAGCCGGCGCTGCGATCGGCCTTGCGCATGTCGAGCGCCAGCCGGTCCATGAACATATTGCGGGTCAGCAGGCCGGTCAGCGTGTCGTAATTGCTTTGCTGCCAGGCCAGCGCCGACGTGTCGCGCCGTTCGCCGATGTCGCTCACCAGCGCCAGCGCGCCCATGTACTGGCCCAGGCTGTCGAAAATCGGATTGGTCGCCAGGGTGGTCCAGAGGCTGCGGCCATCCTTGTGCAGGAAACGCAATTCGTGCCGCTCGGCAATGCCCTGCTGGCGCCGCGCCAGATTGCGCTCGACCAGTGCGCGCCCCTCCTGATCCATGAAATCGGCCAGCGGGCGGCCCATCATCTCTTCGATGCGGTAGCCCAGCATTTGCGCCATCCTGGGGTTGACGAAGGTGGTGCGGGCGGCGGCGTCGATTTCCCAGATGCCTTCCTGGGCGCTGTGGACGATGCGCCGGAAGCGTTCCTCGCTGCGTTCGAGCGCGGCCAGCCGGCCCTCGGACCGTTCGACCGTCACCCGGCAGGCCTGGGCGCCGCCGTCGGCGCAGCCGACCACGGTGACCGGGATGCTGTTGCCCTCGCAGCGCAGCGCGAGCATGCAGCGCACCGGCACGTGGCTGTTCAGGCCGCGTTCGAGAAAGGCGTCCCAGTCGGGCAGGAAAGGCGCATGAATGAAGTCGCGGAAACGGCGCCGGGTGCAGTCCTGGCGCGTCATGCCCAGCAGGTCCGCGCCCACCAGATTGGCCTGCAGGATGGCGCAGTCAAAGCCGATCAGGAAATAGGCCAGCGGCGACAGCAGGTGCAGTTCGTTGTACCAGGCCTGCTCGTCCTCGTGGCGCAGGCGCTCGACGCTGACGCCGCAGCTGTCGAGCAGCGGTTGCGGTCCGTTGGGGTCGCGCGGGGCCAGGGCTGCCGGCAACGGCGGCGCGGCCCCTTCGTTCGACGCGCGCCTGCGTGCGCGTTCGCCCATGCGTACACGCACGGGCGGCACACTGCCAAAGGATGCGGAATCGTGCTCGTTATCCATCTCACCTCGCGCTGGGCTTCGTCAGGGACAGCAGTTCGGCAAAGACTAGCAGCGTTCGCAGCGCCTGTCGAGCACTGGCAGGCGTTTCAACGCCCGGCCGCTCGAATGGATGAGCGGCGCGGGCGCAGCGCACCCGGGCGTGGCTTTTTGCCGACGCGTCAGCGTTGGCGGCCGCGGCTGCCGAAGCGGTGTCCGCTGATCAGGGTGGTGCTGTGCACCAGGCTGGACAAGCCGATGATCAACTGCACCAGGGTGTGATCCGGCAGCACCCACACCTGCCCGGCCGGCTCGGGTGTGCGGGTGGCGGCCACGATCAGCGGCGCCACCCAGGCCGCGTCCGGCTCGACGTCGAGCACCACGGCGTCATCAAGGGTCTGCATATAAATGTTGCCGCCCTCGGTCAGGGTGAAGCACACGCCGAAGCCGGTTTCCTGCGGGCCGATATGCTCGGCCAGGCTGCGGTTGTGCGCATCGATCCAGTCATCGACATCTTGCGGCGTGGACAGTGGCGTCCAGGGAACGGGGCGGAAACGGGGCGGTGCGGTATCTGGCGGCAAATCGGCGTTCATGACAATCTCGGGAATCGAGCGAACCAGGGCTCGGGTAGCTGGTCATAGTAACGTTAACGTCAGGAATTGGACAGGAGGCCGTATGCAGCAGCACCCGCAACAGTATCGTCCCTTCGCCGGTGGTTACGTCTCGGAGTTCGACGAATTCATGGGCCGCTACCTCGCCAAGCGCCCGCAGGTGGTGGAAGACCGCCAGCGTGGCTGGTATATCTGGTGGGACCACCGGGTCGACTTTGACGAACTCGATAAGGAGCACCAGTCGGAGGTGCCGGAAAAGCCATACCACTACGAATGACCGGCGGGCGAAGGCACCGAGCGGAGCAGCCAAGACCACGATGCGGCGAGCATTGAATTTTTATTCATTTTGCCAATATACTACTTGGAGGTTTTTTCCACCGACAATCTGCTGGTCACTCTTCCATGACATCTTCGCTGGTTACGCAGGTATTTACCGCCTTGGCAAAGTTCACCAGCGACAGCCGGCTGTATGAGCTGGCGGTTGGCGGCGACCAGTTGAATCTGGGTTCGGGAGGTTTGCTGGTCGAAGCGTTTGCCGCCGATGAACAATTGCAAATGGTCGGCAGCCGCGACGTCATCGCCCTGTCCACCAACGCCCACATCGTGCTTGGCGCCCTGCTGGGCCGGCCCGCCACATTGAAGATCAGCCTGGCGAACCGCACCCGCGCCAATTTCCACGGATTCATCACTGAGATCGATCTGCTTGGCAGCAATGGCGGCCTGGCGCGCTACCGCTTGCGGCTGTCGCCGTGGTTGTGGCAATTAAGCCAGGTGCGCAACAGCCGCGTGTGGGAAGAAAAAACCGTGACCGAGATCATCGACTCGGTGTTCGCCGCCTACCTTCCGTTGGCGCAATGGCGCTGGAGTAGCGAGGTCGACAGCTTTCTAACGGAGACGGGCGTGCGCAGCTATTGCTGCCAGTACCGCGAAACCGACCTCGACTTCGTCACCCGCCTGCTGACCGGGGAAGGCCTCGCCTGGCGCGTCGAGGATGGCAAGGACGGCCATTGCGTAGTGCTGTTCGCCGACAGTACCCGGCCCAGCGCCGTGCCGGAAGATGCCAGCAGCGCCGAGGATGGCGGCATCCGCTACCAGGCCGCGCGCGCGGCAGGCAGTCAGGACGGGATCCAGGCGCTGACGACCAGCCGCGCGGTCACCTCGGCCAACACCACGGTGCTCAGCTACGACTTCAAGACCAGGAAAATCGTCACGGCCAGTGTGGCTACGCAAACCCAGCAGCGGGTTGTGCTGATGCCGGAGCACTTCGACGCGCCCGGCCAGGGGGCATTTGCCAGCTCGACCGAGGCCGGGCACTACGCGCTGCTGCATGCGCAGGCGCTGGAAGCGCGCGCGGCCACGTGTACCATGCGCTCGACGGTGCGCACCCTGCGCGCCGGCACGCGCTTCAGCTTGCTCGACGGACCGTTCACCCGGCTGAGCCAACCCGCCTACACGGTGCTGCGGGTGCGCAGCGTGGGCGTGAACAACCTGCCGGTGCCGGCCGTCGAGGGCCTGGCCGAATTGTTCGGACCGATACCCGAACTGCTCGACGAAGCGCTACCTGTCGCGGACGATTATCGCGAACGCGCCATCAGCCAGGCACAAGCCAGCGGTTACGCCAACTGGTTCGATGCGATTGCTGCCGAGCTTCCGTGGCGCCCGCTGCATGCCGACGACAGCGGCAAGCAACGCAGCCATCCCAAGCCGACCGCGCGCGGCAGCCAGAGCGCCATCGTGGTGGGGCCGAACGGCAAGAGCATGCCGAACGGCGCAGACGAGCTGTACTGCGACGCGCTGGGCCGGATACGCATCCGCTTCCACTGGCAAGACCAGGGTGGCTGCTGGGTACGCGTGGGGCAGCGGCTCGCCGGCGCCGGCATGGGCTTCCAGTTCCTTCCGCGCATCGGCCAGGAAGTGATAGTGCAGTTTCTGGAAAATGACATCGACCAGCCAGTCGTGGTCGGCGCGCTCTACAATGGCCTGGGAGAAGGCGGCGTTGCGCCTACCCCCGCAGGAAAGTTTGTGCACACGAGCGACGGCAAAGTGTTCGATGTGGCCCACGATCACGCTGTCTCGGCGCAGGGCAATCTGGCAGGTGGCAACAGCCCGGTGTGGCATGGCGCTCCCGCTGCCCATGCGGGCCACCACAATGCGGCGGCGCAGTGGGGCCTGCGAAGCAAGGAGTTCGGCGGGCGCGGCTACAACCAGCTGCTGTTCGACGATACCGATGATCAGGGCCGGGTGCAGCTGCGCAGCACGCACGCAGCCAGCGAACTGAATCTGGGGCATCTGATCCACAGCGCCGACAACTATCGCGGCAGTTTCCGTGGCCATGGCGCCGAACTGCGAACCGATGGGTACGGCGCGGTGCGCGCCGGTGCCGGGCTGCTGGTTTCAAGCTACAGGATCGGCCATGCGGCATCGGCGCGCGACCCGGCCGGGGACAACGTGGCCGGGATCGCCCTGCTCAAGCAGGCGGTCAAGCTGGGCGAGGTATTTAGTGGCGCTGCGCAGACGCACGAGACAGTCGGCCTTGCCGCGCATCTGGGATCGTCCAAGGCGGGAGCGAGCGTGCTCGATGAGAATGCGGCGCCGTTGAAGGCGCTGCTGACGGCGGTGTCGGGCATGGTCGGCAGTGCCAGCGTCGACGCGGCCACGAAGGATGCAGCAGCCAAGAGCACTGATCCCGGCGAGGATAAGCTGCCGCACGTAACCGCCCCGGTCATCGCGGTATCGGCCAAGAGCGGGCTGGGTGTCACCGCAGGCCAGAGCGTGCAACTGGCCAGCGGCGAAACCGTGACCCTGATGAGCGGGCAGGATACGCAGTTCGTTACTGGCGGGCCGATGCGGGTGCACAGCGGGCAGGCGTTCGGCGTTCTTGGCGGCGCGGTAAAGGCGGGCGAAGGAGGACTCGGCCTGCAGATGATTGCGGCCCAGGGCGCGGTCGAGCTGCAGGCGCAATCGGACGTGTTGAAAATTCAGGCGCGCGATCTGGTAAATGTGATCAGTTCGAACGCGCATGTCGATTGGGCTGCGGCCAAGCGTATCAGCCTCTCGACGGCGGACGGGGCGAATATCACGATTGAAGGCGGTAATATTACAGTCCAGTGCCCGGGCAAGATCACGGTCCATGCCGGGAAGAAGAGCTTTACGGGACCTGATGAACTCAGCTACGCCATGCCGGGCTTGGCCCGCAGCATCTGCGTCGCCTGCCTCAGAAAATCGCTGGCTGCTGCACCGGCATTCACAACCGTGGAATAGGCGATGTTTATTGACCCATTAACCCAAAACTGGTTTGACGAGCTCAACGTCAAGGCGCAAGCCAGACCGCAGGCTCATCACTCATATTTACTGCTCGATGGCGCGTTTGTCCCGGGACTCCATAAAATGCTCGGGGATAAGCCGAAGGCGATCTTATTCGAGTCGCTCCCCGGGTGTTCCGAGGAGGCCAGGGATGTGTCACCGTTCTTGATTTCCCTGAATTCGGTGGACCCTGCCATCACCGCAGTTCTCAGCCGTTGTAGCGGCTGGCCTATGGTTAGTCTCATCGAAACCACAGAGCCGCTAGAGCGACTATCCGCCCGCTTGGGAGCGTGGTGCCTGGTGGAAGCTGATGGTCAGCAGTTCAATTTCAGGTTTCCGGATACCCGACGGCTACCAGCGATTTTTCGCGCACTGAACGAGATCCAACGTGCGCAGCTGACAGGCCCAGCCCTGAGCTGGTCGTACGTGTCGCGGGATGGAAAGTGGGTGGATCTTGCGATTGAGGGAAGGGACATTGACGTCGTAGACCAACCCAAACTCGATGGGGAACAGTTCGCCATGCTTGTGGAGGATAGTCGGGCGGATGAGATATTGACGCTGCTAACAGATCGTGGCCATGATCCTTACAGAAAGCCGTCCAGTAGCCACGCGTTGGCGACGACAGCGCTGGACATCGCGCATGAGGTTCTTATGGAGAATTATGCGGCCCTGGACTGGTGCGAATGGTTTTGGCGAAACGATGAGTTGCTTGACTTGGCGCACGCACGTGTGGCGTTCGCTCGTTGGAAACAAAATGCCGGAGAACTATAAATGCTGAAAGCAATTCGATCATTGTTGATCGCTACAGTGGGCGTGCTGGGAGCGCAGGTGCTCGTCGCATGTGCTAAGCCAACAACAGTGGGGGTGGAAATTCACGCTGTCAACTATAGTGGCGACGACTTCAGCTATGTTTTAGTGGACCCAAGCAATCCCAATACTGCAAGCGGCGGCGAAACTATCGCTCCATATGCGGCCGGAGGGACGGTATGTTGTTTTACGTTGCCAAAAAAATGGCGCCCAGGAATCAAGATCGAAATCCGCACTACTCAGTGGTTGCCTAAGCTCCCAAACGGAACATTACCCGAGGTTAAAAAGACTGAAGTGGTGGATGTGCCACGCTATGCTGAAGGCATCCCGGGTGAAGTGTGGGTGCTCCGTGCTCCTGACGGGACAATGAGTGTGGTGTCGACGAACTTCCAGCCTGACCATCCCAAATGGCCCGGGAAGATCAAGGGCTGGCCGGTTCCGTCCATTGAATATCGGCGTGAATATTGGGAACTGTTAAAGAAACATGAAGAGGAGGGAGTTGAACTCTACCTTTCACTGCTAGACAGGATCGAAAAGGAACCGCTAGTTGTCGCAAACGAGTTTTGGGGGTCTGACCTAAAATATTCCAGTGAAGCAATAAGGCAATTTTCCGGCCCAGAAGATCCGAGATATATCGCTTACCTTAAGAAGAAATTTGGCGCGAGCCTTGAGCGTAGCCGAGGATTGTTGAGCAACGTTATGAAGGCACGACCTTGAGTGCTCTCCTCGCCCCCACCATTAAGGATAGTTTCGCGGTGGCAGCCGATTCGGTCCGCTTCTTTACCCAAAATGAGCTAGATGATATTCGTGTCCAATTTGAGTCACGCGAACAAACCGTGCTCGGGGTGCCTGCGGAGTCATGCAAGAACAACCTGTTTTTCGGGTTTTTCCTTGATGGAACGAAGAACAATTATATTCAAGCAGAGAGCAGCAGAAACCATTCAAATGTGGCGCGCCTATACGACTGTTATCCAGGCTTGAGCGTACCTGGCGTTTTGCCACCCGAAACTGACTGGCAAAATAACCCTTCCCGGTACACGCACTTTTTCAAGGTCTACGTGCCTGGGGTGGCGTCTCCATTCCCCCAAGTAGGCGACAGCGGAGTCGGGACTCAGGGCACCGCAGGCGCAGCGTCTGGAGCACTTGGCGAACGCCGTATCATCTGGGCTCTGATACAAGCGGTTAATAACGTTCATCGCTACTTTATGAAGGCGCCGTTAATCCGTTCCGAGGAGATATCGGGTTTACTTAAGCGAATTTGCCTCAATAAGTCTTCCCGCCGATTGCTGGAGCCGAAAGGCGCGTGGTCTTCTTCTGCCTCCGATCGCGACCCTGATATGCGGCCACGCATAGAATTCGAAATAATACTGCGGCGGTTGCATACAGCAGTTTCACAACATTGGCCTGACGAAAAGACTGGGAAGCCACGTAAGGTCGATCCCGGAATAGTGAAAAAGATCTACGTGTCCATATTCGGTTTTTCGCGCGGCGCAACGCAAGCACGTGCTTTCACAAATTGGCTCCAATCATTGTGCAAGCTCGACGCTGAGTTACGTGGCAAGCCAGGCCAGCTGACGCTTGGGGGCTTCGACGTTGAGTTTGATTTTTTGGGCTTGTTCGATTCTGTTGCGTCGGTGGGAGCTGGTAACACGCTGGGAAATAGCATCGCGGGTAAACTATTTGATGGCCACGGCGCTTGGGCGGACGCCGAGGAAAGCTTGCGCATTCCAGAAGGAATAAAATGCCTGCATCTGGTTGCTGCACATGAACTGCGGCGGAGTTTCCCTCTCGATTCTGTCGCATTGAAAGGCACTCTTCCGGCCGGATGCCAGGAGATGGTTGTGCCAGGAGTTCATTCGGACTTAGGTTGTGGATATTCCCCGGGTGAGCAAGGCCGCGGCACCGACCCGAACGGTGCGGATATGCTTGCGCGTATTCCACTACTCTTGATGTACAAAGCGGCCAGACTGAGCGGCGTTCCGCTCAAACTGGAAATGGCGCGACCGGTAGCACAAGATCGATTTCGATTGAGTTTGGGAGCAATTGCAGCGTTCAATGCATATATCGGTGAGTGCAAAGTGGTTAGTGGCCCGATCCACCTGGTTATGCGTGAACAAGCACGTAAGCAGATGGAATGGCGGATTTTTCGACGTATCACCGGGAAGAATCCCCTACAAAAAAGCGCAAGTTTTGAACGGGCGTCTACGTTCGACCAGAACGACCTTTATAGTGCCGGGCGCGAGTTCGAAACAGAAATCGCCGAATTCATTGAGTGGAGAAAATCAAAGGGCAAAGCATTCAAGGCTGCCGTGCAAAAGGCAGGCTTTAATAACGAGCATTTGTCAGAATGGGAAGAGATAGCGACCTGGTGGAATGACGAGGTATGTCCTAGCCAAGCGGTGGTCCGGTTTTTCGATGATTACGTTCACGATTCCCGGGCATGGTTTAAGTTAATCCCTGGAAATCCGGACAATGAAAGAGACCTCCACGAACTTCTTTCCGAATGGGTCAAAAAACGTCGGGCTGTAAAGGCGCACAACGAAGCCGAGGCCAAGCTTTTTAACACCGGCAAGCGCAAATCGACAGGCTTGCTGACGGTTGGAAACATGGAATATAAGTATGTTCCGCTCACGGATGGATTGACCGACGACGAGCAGCGCGTTGCGGACGAGTATGCGAAAACCGGAAAAATTCCTCGCATGAATACATCTGGACGGGAACCATTTAGTTCGTCGTGGGAAAGCTGGGGCTTGTCTGGCCGGGCAGGCTATTTAAGGTTTCGTAAGATTTACGGTGGGCTTGATTCGGTACTGCTATCTTCAACTCCTGGTTACGATAGAGGACGCTCTGAGATCGCCGGCGATGTATCGAACAACGAGGCCGGTTTCACTGGCTGATTAGCTGATGGCTATGCTGCCATCGGTTGCTGAGCGCACTCGTCGCGCAAGTCGGACTATCTTGAAGTAAGCCCCGCACGGCACGAGGAAATCCGCCATCTCCCCGTGCCGGCCTCGACTTAAGGCTTGACCTCGACAATGCTGCCGTCGGCCTTGTAGCTCAGCGGTGCGATGGCGATCGAACGCCGTTCGCCGCTGCCGCCGGGCAGCAGGTTGTCGTGATAGAACAGGTAGGACTTGCCATCCTTCTCCAGGATGGCCTGGTGGTTGGTGGAAATCTTCAGGTAGTCGAGAATCACGCCGCGATAGGCGAACGGGCCAAGCGGCGAATCGCCGGTCCCGTACACGATCTGACCGGGCCAGCCGGTGCTGAAGCTGAAGTAATAGCGGCCGTCATGTTCATGGATGAACGGCGCTTCGCCATATTTTTTCTTTGGATCATTGGCCGGAAAACCGGTGATCACCACGTCGCGGATCGGGCCGTCGGTGCTGATCATGTCGGCCTTGAGCTTGACCACCTTGGGCACGCGCGTGCCGAAGTACATGTACGCCTGGCCCTGGCGGTCGATGATGACCGCCGGGTCGATCGGCTCGTCGCCGGCGTTGGCGTCGCGCGCCTTGTCGACCAGCGCGTCGGTGCGGGCATCCTTGAACGGTCCGGCCGGATGATCGGCCACCGCCACGCCGATCTTGTCGCCGCCCACCGGCGCATAGAAATAGAACTTGCCGTTGCGTTCGGCCATCTCCGGCGCCCATGCCTTGGCATCGGGCCGCGCCCACTTGAACACGCTCACGCCGAGAAAGCCGCCATCATCCTTCCAGGTCTTCATGTCCTTCGAGCTGTACAGGCGCCAGGTGGTCGAATCCCAGTACTTGCCGGAATTGGAGGCGTCGTCGGTGGCGTACAGATAGAAGGTGCCGCCGCCGGCGTCCTTGACAAAGTGCGGCGACGGATCGGCATTGAAACGCTGGCTGATCGGCGTGGCAGCCATGAGGGCCGGCGCCGCCAGCGACAGGGCAAGCGCGGCGAAGCGGGAAAGAGCGAGCATAGGTCTCCTGGGTGCAAGCTGTTAACGATAACAACAGCCTATGCCGATCAACCTGCTTTGTCAATAGCGCACCAACCTGCGCCCTACCCCTTCCAGGTTCTTTTCAGGCCGGTATCGGCATGAATCCAGCCGCCGCGCGGACCGGCGCGGTAGTAATAACCCACGCCCCCCTGGCGGAAGCTGCGCACCAGCCCGCCGAGCACCTCGGCGTTCAGGTTGGCGATGCGCACATCGGCCGCCTTGCCGTCCAGATGCAAAGACTGGCGCGCGGCCGGCACGCCCGATTCGATCAGCGCCTGGTTGGTCTTGCGGGTGCGGTAACCCGACAAGATCTCCAGCGGCTGGTCGATGCCGTACCGCGCGATGAAGGCTTGCGTGCCCCACAAGGTCTCGAACAGCTTGGGATCGATGGGCGCGGTCTCCTTGCCGGTGACATCGCGCATCAGGTGGCACAGTTCCTGATAGGCTGAATCGACGATTTCGCCATCCTTCCAGTACAGCAAGCGCACGCGCTCGCCGCTGGCCGGGCGGATCAGATTGAGCGTGCGCGGCTTGAGCCAGAAATCTAGGTCGAGCGCTTGCGCATCGAAAATGTCGGGCGGCGGCGCCAGACCGGGGGCGTCGTCGTCGGTATTGGCTTGCCGCGGCTGGGCGGCATAGGCTGGCAGCGCGGTGGCGCCGAGCGCGGCCACTCCCAGGCTTCGGTATAGAAAATCTCTGCGGCTAGGCATGAACGGTAGCGTCGGTTCAAAGGAAGGCGCCACTATAGCGCAAGCGGCGCGGGCGCACGTAGCATCAGTGCTACATTTTTTGTGCGCTGCAGCTCAGGCGGTGCCGCAGTTGCAGAAGCGCTTGCGCCTGGAGGGGCAGTCGTCCGCGGCATCGCCGTCGAGCTTCTTCCAGAAAAAGTCGCATTCGAGACCGAAGCAGGACTTTTCCTTGCCTGCCAGCAGATAGCCATGATGAGCAAAGAAGGCGCTGGCGGTGGCGGTGCTGTTGAGCTTGACCACGCCGATGTCCCAGCTGCGCGCCTGCGCTTCGACGGCGCACAGCAAGGCCTTGCCGACACCCTTGCCCTGCGCTTCAGGCAGCACATAGCACAGCGACAATTTGCCGGCCTGGGTCAGCAGGGCCACGCCGGCCAGCGCGCCGTTGTACTCGGCCACGATGGTGTGGTTGGCGGGCGCACTGATCCAGCTGGCGATGTTGGCCGGTTGCTTGTTCCCCAGCCACGCCTTGAGCGTGTCGGCCTGACCGCGATGGTCCCGATGGCAACACTCGGTGATGGACCGGCACAATACTTGGCAAACGGCAGCGGCATCCTCGGGTGCTGCCAGGCGAATCAGAATACCCATATTACGGCTCACAAATATCTTAACAACCAGAAAATCATATTGCCTGTCACCGAGGCAGCGCGACTATACAACAAAGCGGATTTTTCTGCTGTCGAGTCGGTGCCGCACTGCGGCAAACCGCTTCCTGCAAGTGACCGCATGAACGGCGATAATGGATTATTCTGCAACGCATCCAACCAACCGGAGTTTAATTATGCCAAACGCCGCGTTCACACGCCGCCTGTTCCTTGCCGTCTCCGCCGCCGCCCTGCTGGCGCCCTTGAGTGCCCGCGCCGCCGAGACCGAATTGCTGAACGTGTCCTACGATGTTGCCCGCGAACTGTACAAGGACATCAACCCCGCCTTCATCGCCGACTGGCGCAAACGCACCGGCGAAACCGTGACGATCAAGCAATCGCACGGCGGTTCGAGCAAACAGGCGCGCGCGGTCGCGGACGGGCTGGAAGCCTCGGTAGTAACCATGAACCAGGCCAACGACATCGACATGCTGGCCGAGCGCGGCCTGGTGGCAGCCGACTGGGCCAAGAAATTCCCGCACAATGCCGCGCCTTACTACTCGACCATGGTGATCCTGGTGCGCAAAGGCAATCCGAAACGCATCAAGAACTGGGACGACCTGGCCAGGCCGGGCGTGGCGGCGGTCATCCCCAACCCCAAGACCGCCGGCAATGGCCGCTATACCTATCTGGCGGCCTGGGGCTCGGTGCTCAAGAAAGGCGGCACCGAAGCCCAGGCGCGCGATCTGGTCGCGCGCATCTTCAGGAACGTGCCAGTGCTGGACGCCGGCGGGCGCGCCGCCACCACCACCTTCACCCAGCGCCAGATCGGCGACGCCCTGGTGACGTTCGAGAACGAAGTGTCGATGGTGCGCAGCGAATTCGGCGACAACTTCGAAGTCGTCTACCCGGCCACCTCGATTCTGGCCGAGACCCCGGTGGCCGTCGTCGACAAGGTGGTCGACAAGCGTGGCGTGCGCAAGCAGGCCACCGCCTATCTGAACTTCCTGTATTCTGATGCCGGCCAGGAAATCGGCGCCAAGCATTTCCTTCGGGTACGTTCGGATGCGGTCATGAAAAAATTCGCCGCCAACTACAAGCCGGTCAGCCTGTTCACCGTGGACGAGGTGTTCGGCGGCTGGAAATCGGCACAAAAGAAACACTTCGACGACGGCGGCGAGTTCGACAAGATTTACACGCCGAAATAAGCCCCGGGTGCCTGCCACTGCGCTGCCGCCTCCGGGCGGCAGTGTCCATCCAAGCGGCCCCATCATTGCAAAAGTACACGTTATCAGCATCTTACGTGACTTTTATGAGAAATTAGTTGCATCGCTGCCTAAAAAAGTAGCGTGCGGCGTAGACACGGTTCAGCTCAGATGATATCTTCACTGCTGAACTTAGTTGCCCTGTAGCTATATCACCTTCATGCTCGCGCGCTCGTGGCGCCCCGACATTGAACCCAACACAAGCACCCTCACGGAATTTATGATCAAGACACTGCTCGCCACCGCCCTTCTGGCGGCCTCAGCCACCTTTGCCAGCACCGCCATGGCGGTGGGCTTCGGGTCGCAATCGGTCCTCGTGATCGAAGACGGCACCGGCAAGGTATTGCTGGAAAAGAATGCCAACGCGGTCGCCCCGATCGCTTCCCTGACCAAACTGATGACCGCCATGGTCGTGCTCGACGCCAGGCAGGACATGCACGAGATGATCGCCATCGAACAGCGCGATGTCGACATTCTCAAGCACAGCACCTCGCGCGTGCCGGTGGGCGCCAGGATCAGCCGCGGCGACGTGCTGCAGCTGGCCCTGATGTCCTCGGACAACCGCGCCGCCGCCTCGCTGGGCCGCACCTATCCGGGCGGCGTGGTCGCCTTCAAAGCCGCCGTGCGCGCCAAGATCGCCGCGCTGGGCATGAGCCAGACCACCATCGAAGAGCCGACCGGCCTGTCGCCGAACAACAAGTCGACCGCCGCCGACCTGATCAAGATGGCCACCGCCGCTGCCGCCTACCCGGAAATCAGCCGCATCACCACCGAAGCGCGCGACATCATCCAGATCAACGGCCGCGGTGTCGAGTACCACAACACCAACCGCCTGGTCGGCGCCAAGGGCTGGGATATCGGCCTGTCCAAGACCGGCTACACCGAAGAAGCGGGCCGCTGCCTGATCATGCGCATCAAGGCCGCCGGCACCAACGCCACCCTGGTGCTGCTCAACGCCAGGGCCAGCTCGGTGCGCATCATGGATGCGCTCAACATCCGCCGCCTGGTTTCCGGCGGCGAGCGGGACGACACCACCGTCGCCACCCGCAAGCGCGTTCGTTCGCCGCTGATGGCCAGGGCATCCGCCGGCGTGAGCAAGAGCGCCGGCGCGCGCACCACCCGCGTCAAGTACAAGGTCCGTCCCAAACTGCGCCGCCGTGCCAACTGAACCGTGCCGGCGTCAGCGCTGCGCGATCAGCTCGCGCAGCCCGCTGGCGCGCCGGGTGCGCCGCACGATCGCCTCTCCCAGTATCCCCGACCCCGCCGACACCAGCGTAAAAAGCTGGCTGGCGCGCGTGATGCCGGTATAGACCAGCTCGCGCGCGATCATCGCGCCGCGCTCCTTCGGCAGCACCAGCACGGTGTGGCGAAACTCCGATCCCTGCGATTTATGCACTGTCATCGCGTACGCCGTCTCCACGTGGCGCAGGCGCGTGGCCAGCACGCTGCGTACCCGGTCGCCCTCCAGGAAATACACCCGCAATGAGCCGGGACGCTCCGGATCGGGCAGCGTCAGGCCGATGTCGCCGTTGAACACGCCGGTGCCGTAGTCGTTCCGGGTAATCATGACGGGCCGGCCGACATACCATTCGCCGCGCCGGCGGATCAGGCCCATGGAATCGAGGCGCTGTTCGATCGCTTCGTTCAAGCCCACCACGCCCCACTCCCCTTCGCGCACCGCGCACAGGATGCGGAACGCTTCGAAGCGCTCCAGCACCATCGCCACCCACGCGTCGTGCGAGCTTCGCTGCGCACCGGCCGCGATCAGTGTCAGATAGACGCCATGGCCGTCCACCCCCAGCTGCACGGCCTGATGCTGGTGCGCGTGCTCGAACCAGCGGACCGCCGGATCGCCCCCGCGCAGCACCGCTTCGGCGCGTTCCACGTCGCCCGTGTTGACGGCCAGTGCCAGCTGGCCGATCGGCCCGCCGAAGCGGCGGCTCTGGCGCAGCATCACGGTTTGCTGGGCCAGCGCGCCGCCGTTGCCGGCGAACTGCGGCGGGATGGTTTCGCCGATGGCCGCCTGGGCGTAGGCCAGGGTGGCGACCGAATAGCCGCCCTCCTCCGCGTTGCGGCACAAGTCGCCCAGCACCGCGCCGGCCTCCACCGACGCCAGCTGGTCCTTGTCGCCCAACAGGATCAGGGTGGCGCCCTCGGGCAGCGCGTCCAGCAGCGAAGCCATCATCTCAAGGTGCACCATCGACGCCTCGTCGACGATCAGCACGTCCACGTCGAGCGGATTGCCGCGATGGTGGGCGAAGCTGCGCGTATCGGGACGCGCGCCCAGCAGGCTGTGAAGGGTCCTGGCGGCGCCCATGCGCGCCGTCAGTTCGCGCAGCGGCAGCGCGCCGCCAACCTTGTCGGCCAGGTCGGTGAGCGCCTTGTCGATCGACTGCTTCAGGCGCGCCGCCGCCTTGCCGGTGGGCGCGGCCAGGGCGATGCGCTGGTCCGGCGCCAAGGCCAGCAGCAGCGCCAGCAGGCGCGCCACGGTATAGGTTTTGCCGGTGCCCGGGCCGCCGGTGATGATCGCCATAGCGCCGCGCAAGGCAATGGCACAGGCCAGCTTTTGCCAGTCCGGCCCGGCGTGCGCGTCGGCGCGCCGCTCGGTGCCGAACAATACGTCGATCCAGCCGCGCACAAGCTGCGGATCGACCTCGCGCAGCCGGGTGGCGCGTGCGCCGACGGTCTGCGCGACCAGCATTTCGTCGCGCCAGTAGCGGCGCAGGTAAAGCCGCTCGCCGTCGAGCACCAGCGGCTGGTCGAAATCCAGGTCGCCCACCTGCCAGACCTGGTCGCAGCCGGAGAGCTGGGCAATCCAGCCCTTGACGTTCCTGGGAAGCGGCGCGGCGGCCGCGGCCAGCGCTTTCCAGGTGTCGGCGTCCCAGCCCAGCAACCGCGCCGGATTGGCCAGTTCCTCCAGCATCAGGCAGCTGTGGCCGCGCCCTTCCAGCTCCGACAGCAGCACGCTGGCCAGCATCAGCGAGGGCGGCGCGCTGCCCAGGGTGGCGATAAAGCGCGCGAACGCGCCCGACAGGCGGCGCAACTGGCCCGCCTGGGTGAGTTCGTTCACCTGATCGAACAAGGCCTTCATGCGCCCTCTCCCAGCAGCCGGTCCAGACCATCGAGCAGATCGGGGTCGGGCGGCAGCAGATAGCAGCCGCGCGTGGCGGCGTTGGCGATCCCGCGCAGGAAAAAGAACAGCGCGCCGCCCAGCTGGCGCGCCGGATCGTAGGCGACGCCCAAACGGCTCCTGAGCAGGCGGTGCAAGGCCAGCATGTAGATCGCTCCCTGAATGTCGTAACGGTGGGCGGCCATGGCGGCCGCCATGGCGCTCTTGCTGTAGGCGGCGTCGCCCGCGCCCAGCGCGTTCGATTTATAGTCCAGCACCCAGTAGCGCCCTTCATGTTCGAACACCAGGTCGGCGAAGCCCTTGAGCATGCCGTGCAGCTGGCGCTCGGGCAGCGCCGGGCGCGGGGTGTCGTCCAGCAGGTGCTGGCGGCACAGCCGGTCGAGCGCGCTGGAATTGAGCGCCGCGCTGGGGAACCAGAACTCCATCTCCGGCAGCAGCACTTCCAGGCCGGCCAGCGCCACGCCCACCTGCGGCAGACGCGTCAGGACCACGCTGCGCAGCCAGGCCACGGCGTCTTCCTGGCGATGGCCCCAGCCGGCCCGCTCGCAGCGCTGGCCCAGGCGTTCGGCGAATTGCGCGTCGTCCGCGCCGGCAAAGCCTTCCTGCGCCATCCATTCCAGCTGCTCGTGCAGGAAGTTACCCGGCACCGAGCCGCGCGGGAAGCGATGCCATGGCGCGTCGTCGGCGCGCAACTGCGGCAGCCGGTCTTCTTCCTCGAACAGCGTTTCCTCCTGGGCGCGCATGGGCGCGGCGCTGGTCTGGCGCGCCAGCGACGTGAACGAGCCGACCGCCCAGTTGCGCTCGAATGCGGCCTGGTACGGCGGCGGATCGATCAGCGGCGGGCGGGTGTCGTGCCGCGCCAGCATGGTCACGCCCTCGGGCGCGGCCAGCGTATGCAGCTCGATCGGGCTGTCGCGACCGCGCAAGCCCTCCCAGCGCGAGCGCATGTCGCCCGCCGCGATCGGCGCGCCGCCGGTCAGCAGATAGCCCAGCGCCGACTCGTGCAGCCGGTTCTCGCCCTTCTTGCGGTTGGCGACCGCCGCCACGCCCAGCCACATGAAGTGGCGCGCGCGCGTCAGCGCCACGTACAGCAGGCGCAAGTCTTCCTCGATGCGCGCGCGTTCGACCGCTTCCAGCGCCTCGTCGCTCAGCGCCAGATCGATGCGGCGCACGCCGTCCGCGCCGACGAACTCGAAAAAGCTGCGGTTGCGCCGCTCGGTCTTGCGCGCCGTGACCGCGAACGGCAGATACACCAGCGGGTACTCCAGGCCTTTGGACTTGTGCACCGTGACCACCTTGACCAGCTCGGCATCGCTTTCCAGTCGCAGCACGCGCTCGTCGCCGCCCTCGGCGCTGCCGTCGATCTGCTCGCCGAACCAGCGGATCAGGGCCTGCTCGCCATCGAGCTGGCTGCTGGCCTGCTGCAGCAGTTCGGCCAGGTGCAGCAAATTGGTCAGGCGCCG
>CBFGOU010000021.1:0-18417 GCA_965650445.1 uncultured Oxalobacteraceae bacterium
GCAAGCGCTGTTTTTCCACACGCCACTCGCCACCGTCGCCGTGCACGGCATTGGCGCCGCCGTAATGGTCTTCTCTTTTCTTGAAGATCGGCAGCACCTGATCCCAGGCCCAGGATGGATCGCCGGTCAGCGCCGCCCAGTGATCGTAGTCATGCGACTGGCCGCGCATGTAGATCATGCCGTTGATCGACGAGCTGCCGCCCAGCACTTTGCCGCGTGGATAAAGCAGCGCGCGACCACCCAGTCCCGGGTCGGGCTCAGTGCGGTAGAGCCAGTCGGTACGCGGATTGTCGATGCAGCGCAGGTAGCCGACCGGAATGTGAATCCACAGGTAATCGTCCTTGCCGCCGGCTTCGATCAGCAAAACTTCTACCTTGGGGTCGCGCGTGAGACGGTTGGCCAGCAGGCAGCCGGCCGTGCCGGCACCGATGATGATGTAGTCGTACTCGCCTGCCGATTCCAATGCCTGCCCTCGTTCCGGTTTATTCGGTGCGCATCTCCGCTACCAGCTGCACCATCAGCTTGGCCACCTTCATCGGCCGCGCCCGCTTGACCTCGGCGCCGGCCCACAGCGACATCAATTCCGTGTCGCCCAGCTCGGCCGCCGCTGCGCGGATGGGCGTGGTCAATGCATTCTGAACAGGATACGCTGGAAATTGCGCCTCAAGCGTTTTCATTTGGCGCATGAAGTCGTTCTCCAAGCCCCGCGCATAGCGGCCGGAAAACGCCCGCGTCAGATGGGTCGGCGTCGGCCCCGCCTTGATCAGCCTGTTCTTGTAGGCATTGTTAATGCCGGATTCCTCGCAGACGAGAAAGGCAGTCCCCATCTGCACCGCTGTCGCGCCGGCAGCGAGTGCATCGTTGATATCCACACCCGTCATGATGCCGCCGGCGGCGATCACTGGAATATGGACGGCCTCGGCCACCTGCGGCCACAATTGGCGGGCGCTCAGTGTCGCCTCTTGCTGGGGTCCGAGGAAAGTGCCGCGGTGACCGCCCGCCTCGACGCCGGATGCCACCACCGCATCGGCACCGATATTCTCCCAGGCCAAGGCTTCATCGACCGTCGTCACCGTGCCGATGACCGCGATGCCGGCATCGTGCAAGCGCTCCACCTGGCTCGCGGTCAGGATATTGAACGTGAAACTGGCGGCGGCTGGACGCAGCTCGATCAGGGTGTCGAACTGGGCGTGGAAGTCCTCACACCATCTGGCTGGCGTTGGAAACGACGACCAGCCCAGGCGCCCTTGCCAGATGGGCCGCAGCAGCTCGACCGCCTTGGCCACCTCATCGGGCGACGGTGCCGGTGTCTCCTGCACGAATAGATTGATCAGGAAAGGCTGGTCGGTCAGCGCCCGCACCTGGCTCACGTTGTCGCGCATTTTGTCGGACGACAGCAGCGACGCCGCCACGGAACCCAGGCCCCCCGCATTCGATACCCCGGCAATGAGCTCGGGCGTGCAGGAACCGCCCGCCATCGGGCCCTGGATGATGGGAAATTTGAGTCGTTTCAGTAGCTGCATCATGCACTCCTAAAGGGACTTGTGGATAAGTTTTTGGATATCCACAGGTGCCGTTTGTGGATAAGCCCGACTTTTTCCACAAGCGAATTTTTGTCCAGAATTGACCCCAACCACATACAGCGCTGGCCACCGGTTTATAAAGCTCGCAAGTTGTTGATCTGTCGAACGTAAACCGGCTTATCCACAGAAATTAGGGACTGTTAACAACTACTACTAAACTATATATCTATCTTTTTTAAGTAAACAAACAACCCCGAAAAACCCCCGCGCCGAGGTCCCGGACTGAAGACCGGTTTTTGAAAAATTCGAAAAGCCAACAATGCAAACCCTGGCAACACAAACGACGCAACAATCAGCTTGTGGACAACTGCCTGCATATCCACAGGACGAGATGTGCAGAACCGACTTCGTTTTCCACAAGCCAAATTTTGTTCAACACTCATCCTCTCCAGATACAATGTTTGTTCAGCTAGTTCAATGGAACGTAAACTGCTGAAAGCACGTTGTTTTTCAGACTTATCCACAGGAAAACAGGCGTTTACTACTACTACTATTTTTTATATATACCTTTATATAAAACCATAAAACAGCAAAGTTCGCGTGCACAACCCTGTTTGCCACCCTCTAACCCCGTCTACAGACCATGAATAGCCTCAAAAACATGCGGCTCGGTATCATCAGCGCCTTGCAGGAAGAACAGCAGGGGCTGGTAGAAGCCATGGAACGCCCCTCTACGCTCATCCACGGCATGCGTGAGTACACACTCGGACAGCTCGCTGGAATCGACGCTGTGTGCGTTCTATCGCGTATTGGCAAGGTTGCTGCAGCCATGACTGCCACCGTGCTTGTGGAAAAGTTCGGAGTTACCCACATCGTCTTTACCGGTGTTGCCGGTGCCGGGGATGCTTGCGTACAGGTTGGCGACATCGTGGTCGCGGAATCCCTGGTCCAGTACGACATGGATGCCAGCCCGTTGTTCCCGCGGTATGAGATCCCATTGACTGGTCTCACACATATCCCGTCGGACCTGCATCTGACCCAGCGGGTTGCGGCAATCGCCGCCGTTTTCGTGCAGACCGAACTGGAACGCACCATTTCCGAAGAGGAACGGAAGGTCTTCAAGCTGATCAGGCCACGCGTGCATCGCGGCCTGATCGCCAGCGGTGATCAGTTTGTTGGGGGCAAAACGCAGTTGGCAGGGATCTGCGCCGGACTGCCAGGCCTGCTGGCGGTGGAAATGGAAGGCGCGTCGGTGGCCCAGGTATGTTTCGAGCTGGGCATTCCATTCACCATCATCCGCTCGATTTCGGACAACGCCAATGAAAACGCCGCCACCGACTTCATGCGCTTCGTGAAATCAGTGGCGGCGCAGTATGCTTTTCACATCGTACGACGCTTGTGCAGCGAGCTGCGCAGTGAACAGCTAGAACATTAAGTCGTCCGGATCGGTGTAGTCGTAGCCCAGCGCCTGCGCGACTGCGGCGTAGGTCACCTTTCCTTTGCACACGTTCAGGCCGTTTTTCAGATGCGGATCGTCACGCAGTGCTTGTTGCCAGCCCTTGCCGGCCAGCGCCACCGCATGCCCGATGGTGGCGTTGTTGAGCGCAAAAGTTGACGTACGCGCCACCGCGCCCGGCATATTCGCCACGCAATAGTGAATCACGCCATCGACAACAAAAGTGGGATCGGCATGGGTGGTCGGATGCGAGGTAGCAAAACAGCCGCCCTGGTCGATCGCCACATCGACCACCACTGCGCCCTTCTTCATTTTCGCGATCATCTCGCGCGTCACCAGTTTGGGCGCCGCGGCGCCAGGCACCAGCACGCCGCCGACCACCAGATCTGCCGACAGCACCGCTTCCTCGATGGCATGCGCGTTCGAATATTGGGTGGCGATGCGGTTGCCGAAGATCAGATCGAGCTGGCGCAGCCGTTCAATGCTCTTGTCGATCACCGTGACGCGCGCGCCGCTACCGACCGCCATCTGCAAGGCATTGGTGCCCACCACCCCGGCGCCCAGGATAAGCACGTGCCCAGCGGCCACACCCGGTACGCCGCCCAGCAATAAGCCCATCCCGCCTTTGGACTTTTCCAGATGGGCGGCGCCGGCCTGGATGGCCATGCGCCCGGCCACTTCGCTCATCGGCGCCAGCAAGGGCAAACCGCCGCCCGGGCCGGTGATGGTTTCGTAAGCGATGCAGATGGCGCCGGATTTGACCAGCGCGGCGGTCTGCTCCGGGTCAGGCGCCAGATGCAAATAGGTGTAGAGAATCTGCCCCTCGCCCAGCATGGCGCACTCGCCCGCTTGCGGTTCCTTGACCTTGACGATCATGTCGGCCCGCGCGAATATTTCCTTGGCGGTCTCGACCAGGGTGGCGCCGGCGGCGATATAGTGCGCATTTTCCAGGCCGATCTCGGTGCCGGCGTGTTTCTGCACCAGCACCTGGTGACCGCGCGCGGTGAGCTCGCGCACGCTCGGCGGCGTCAATCCGACGCGGTATTCGTGATTCTTGATCTCTTTCGGAACGCCTACGATCATGTCATCCTCCGTGGTTTCAGGTGGCTAATAGTGTTACAGCCCCAGCGTCATCAGGCTTGCGTTACCGCCAGCGGCCGTCGTGTTGATGCACAGTGCGCGCTCAGCCACCAGGCGCCACAAGGCAATCGCTTCCTCTTCTCTTGTATCGATGACGGCAATGAGCGCACCGTCGCGCGCCGCCAGCACGGGCCGCAGCGCCGGGGCCAGCGTGGCTTCCACCAGTGCCACCTGGACCATGCAATCGCAGGCATCCAGGTTTTTGACTACAGCTATCCGATCCTTCACTTCGGGCGGCAAGCCGTCCGGCACCAGGTTGTCGGCTTGCGCCAGCACGATGGCGCGGTTACCGGTTGCCATCGTTGCCGCCAATTGATTGAGCAGCACACCGATCGATTCCGCCGCGCACAGCACATTGCCGCGCGGCGCGAAGCTCAAGGTATTGCGTTCGCCGGTCGGTCCGGGCAAGACGATTTCGCTGCCCAGCAAGGTGGTGTGGAGATAATCTTCCGCCAAGGCCACGACACGGCTGTGACCATGGGTCCTGGCCCACAGCAGCAGTTCGTCCAGCCCCGGCGTGGCTTGGCGGCGATGGCTTGGAAGCGGAGCCGGCCCGCGCTGCAGCCGCTCCAGATACAGGGGACCGCCGGCTTTCGGCCCGGTACCGGATTTGCCTTCGCCGCCAAACGGCTGCACGCCGACCACCGCGCCGACAATGTTACGGTTGACGTAGATATTGCCGACGTGGGCGTTGTCGGCAATGAAATCGATGGTTTCATCGATGCGTGAATGCACCCCCAAGGTCAGGCCGAAGCCGCTGGCATTGATGGCCTGCACCAGCTTGGGCAGCTCGGCGCGGCGGTAGCGCAGCACGTGCAGCACCGGCCCGAATACTTCGCGCTTCAGTTCGGCCAGGCTGCCGATCTCCAGCACGGTGGGCGGCACGAAGGTGGCGTCCTGTTCCAGCCCGGCGGCCAGCGGCAGCGAGTATGCCTGGCGGGCCGTGCCTCGCATGCGTTCTATGTGCTCCAGCAATTGTTGCTGGGCGTCCTTGTCGATCACCGGTCCGATATCGGTAGACAGGCGGTCCGGAATGCCCACGCGCAGTTCGCGCATCGCCCCTTTGAGCATGGTGAGCGTCTTGTCGGCAATTTCTTCCTGCAGGCACAGCACCCGCAAGGCGGAACAGCGCTGTCCGGCGCTGTCGAAGGCCGAGCTCATGACATCCTGCACGACCTGTTCCGGCAAAGCGGAGGAATCGACGATCAGCGCATTTTGGCCGCCGGTTTCGGCGATCAGTACGATGTCGCTCGATTCGGCCAGGCTACGTGCCGACAGGGTACGGTTGATCAATTGCGCGACGTCGGTCGATCCCGTGAAGATCACGCCTTTGACCCGCGGATCGGCACACAGCGCGGCGCCGACGGTTTCGCCTCTGCCAGGAAGCAATTGCAAGGCGCGCGTTGGAATGCCGGCCTCGTGAAATAGCTCCACCGCGCGATGGGCAATCAGTGGCGTTTGCTCGGCAGGTTTTGCCAGCACGACATTACCTGCGGCCAAGGCGGCCGCCACCTGCCCGGTGAAAATCGCCAGTGGAAAATTCCAGGGACTGATGCAGGCGACCGGCCCGAGCGCCAGCCGGTTCGGCTTGCCCTGCACGCCGGCGGCGTAGTAGCGCAGGAAATCGACCGCTTCGCGCACTTCCGCCAATGCGTTCGGCAGGGATTTGCCCGCTTCGCGCACCGCCAGGGCCATCAGCTCGTCGCGCTGCTGTTCGAACAGGTCGGCGGTGCGCAATAACAGGGCGGCGCGGGCCGATGGCTCCAGCGTCTGCCAATCCATTGCATATGTGGCGGCGGCGGCCAGTGCCTGCTCGACGTCTGCGCGCCCCGCTTCCACCACGTGCCCGACCACATCGCTGTGCCGGGCCGGGTTGCGAACGGGCAGCGCTTCGCCGCTGCCGCATGGCGCGGCCAGATACTGGCGCGGTGTGGCCAATGACGCCGCGAGGGCGCGCAACACATCGTCGTTGGCGAGATCGATGCCTTCCGAATTCAACCGTTCGGTGCCGAACAGCCGGCGCGGCAGGGCGATGCCGGGATGCGGCGCGCCGCCGCTGCGCGTTGCTGCTTCGAACGGATCGGCAATCAGGGCGGCCACCGGAATACGTTCGTCGACGATCTGATTGACGAACGAGGAATTGGCGCCGTTTTCCAGCAAGCGCCGCACCAGATAGGCCAGCAGGGTCTGGTGCGAACCGACCGGCGCGTACACCCGGCAAGGCCGGTCCAGGTTGGCGGGGCCGACCACCTGGTCGTACAAGCTTTCGCCCATGCCATGCAGGCACTGGAATTCGTAATCGTCGATGTCCTCGGCCTGGGCCCAGGTGTAAATCACCGCCAGCGAGTGCGCGTTGTGGGTGGCAAATTGCGGGTACAGCAGATCGGCCACGTCGAGCAGCTTGCGCGCGCAGGTCAGGTAGGACACATCCGTGTGGATCTTGCGTGTGTACACTGGAAAATCCGGCATGCCGTCCACCTGGGCGCGCTTGATTTCGGCGTCCCAGTAAGCGCCTTTCACCAGCCGCACCATGAAGCGGCGGCCGCTGCGGCGCGCCAGGTCGGCCAGATAATCGATTACGAAGGGGCAGCGCTTTTGATAGGCCTGCACCACGAAGCCGATGCCGTCGAAGCCGGCCAGCGCGGGATCGGCGGCCAGTGCTGCCATCAAGTCGAGCGACAATTCCAGCCGGTCGGCTTCTTCGGCATCGATATTGATGCCGATGTTGTAACGCTTGGCCAGCAACACGAGGCTGCGCAGGCGCGGCAGCAACTCCTCCAGAACCCGGGCGCGCTGGGCCCGGCTGTAGCGCGGATGCAAGGCCGACAGTTTGACCGAAATGCCGGGACCGTTCTTGATGCCGCGTCCGGCTCCGGCGGCGCCGATCGCGTGGATGGCCTGCTCGTACGCGCTGAAATAGTTGGCGGCATCTTCTTCGGTCAGGGCCGCCTCGCCCAGCATGTCGTAGGAATAGCGGTAGCCGCGCTGTTCATTGTCGCGGCTGTTTTTCAGCGCCTCCGCGATGGTCTGGCCGGTGACGAACTGGTTGCCGAGCATGCGCATGGCCAGGTCGACGCCTTTGCGGATCAGCGGTTCGCCGCCCTTGCCGATCAGCCGCGTCAAGGCCGAACCCAGCCCCTGTTCGCTGCTGGTGCCGACCAGTTTTCCGGTAATCAGCAAGCCCCAGGTAGCCGCGTTGACGAACAGCGAAGGCGATTCGCCCAGGTGCTTGCGCCAGTCGCCGCGGCTGATCTTGTCGGCAATCAGGCGGTCGGCGGTTTCGCTGTCCGGAATGCGCAGCAGCGCTTCGGCCAGGCACATCAGTGCCACGCCTTCTTCCGAGGACAGGGAAAATTCGTGCATCAGGGCGTCGACGCCGGAGGCCCGGGCGCGGCGCGAGCGCACCGCGGTGACCAGACGCTCGGCCAGCACGGCCGCGCCCGGCAAAGCGCGCGCGCCCTGCGCCAGCAGCCAGCCCACGGCTTCCGGCTCGGGCTTGCGGCAGGCAGCGCTGATGGCCGCCCGCAAGGGTTCTGGGGAGGCGGTGGTTTCGGCCTGCAAGGCGGCGAACGGAACAAAACTCATCGAAACCCTCTCTACGGATCATGCATACGGATGATTCGATTGTAGAGGGGATTCTTATGGATTAATTCTGGAATTACGGAACGCTAGCAATAGATAGTTTTTGATGCGACAATTTCGCCAAATAATATCAATGACTGGAGTGATTGGCGATGCTGGACAAGATTAGCAAGAAAATACTGGCGGAACTGCAGAGCGATGGGCGCATCAGCAATGTGGAGCTGGCAGCCCGGGTGAACCTGTCGCCCGCCGCCTGCCTGGAGCGTGTGCGCAAATTGCACGAGTCCGGCTACATCATGGGTTACACCGCCCAGCTGAACCCGCAATTGCTGGACGTGTCGCTGCTGGTGTTCATCGAAGTGGTGCTGGACCGCACCACGCCGGAAGTCTTCGATGCCTTCAAGAACAGTGTACAACTGATTCCAGAAGTACTGGAATGTCATATGGTGGCGGGCGGCTTCGATTATCTGGTCAAGGCGCGCGTCAAGGATATGGCCGCCTACCGCGAATTTCTCGGCAAAACCCTGCTGCAAAAAGGCGTACGCGAAACCCATACCTACGCAGTGATGGAAGAAGTTAAAAATACCACCAAATTGCCCATTAAATAGTGCATTATCCCATCTGAAACGTTTCCACAAAAAAACAGATGGTCGAAGGGGTAGTGGTGAATTTTTTGCAATCGAAAACGGGACGGCGCCTGCTCGCCGGCGGGATGGGCATGGGCATCGGCACCGCATCGGTCTGGCTGCTCGACAGTGCGGCGCCAGGTTTGCTGGGGCCGGCCGCCGGGGCCTTGCTGGCCAGCGGCATGACGGTGGCGACCGTGTTTGTCGTGGGCGATGGCAAGGGCGACCAGCAGATTCATCATTTCACCGACGTGGTCGGGCAGTCCATTGACGACATCATGATCGGCGCGGCCGAGACGTCCTACTTCGTCGATTCGGTCAAGAAGAACATTGAGCGCGACGTCGCGATCGCCAGCGATGTCGTGGTCCAGTCCGAAAGCGTGGCGCACAGCACCCGTCAGATCGCTGACAATGCCGGGCACGCCGCCGCCATTGCTGCCGAAGTGCGCAGCGAAAGCGTGGCCGGCCGTGCCGAAATCGACCAGGGCTTGCAGCGCATCAGTAGCGCCCGTACCGAAGCGCAACAGGCTGCGGCGCTGATGAGCGAGCTGCAGGGCAAGTCCAAGGCGATCGCCGGTTTCGCCGAGGTGATTACCGAAATCTCCGCGCGCACCAATTTGCTGGCGCTGAACGCCGCCATCGAGGCCGCACGGGCCGGCGAGCATGGGCGCGGCTTTGCGGTGGTGGCGGGCGAAGTGCGCCAACTGGCGTTTCGCACCAAGGAAGCCACCGACGAAATCAGTGTGATGGTGCGTTCCATTAACGAACAGGCGGAAAAAGCCTCCAAGGGCATGGGCTCCCTCGCGACCGTGGTGGGCGACGCGACCGGCAATGTCGAGCGCGTGCATCATTTCCTGAGCAATATCGAACAGTCGTCCAGCGCTTCCGAACAGGAAATCGGCGAAATTGCCCGCGCGGCGCGCGAGCACGTCGATACCACCAGCGCGATCAGCCAGGCGCTGGCGCAGATCCGCGACAGCATGTTGTCGACCAATAAGGAATTACCGCGCGCGACGGGTTCGGCCATGGCGCTGGCGGACAAAGCCGAGACCATCGCGGCCGCCTTGAGCGAATCGGCGGCCGTGACGCACCACGACGCCATCCGCATTGCCACCCAGCAGGCAGCGGCGGAAGTGGGCCGCCTGTTCAGCGAGGCCATCAAATCGGGCCAGATCACCCGGGAAGCGCTGTTCGACCGCACTTACACGCCGATTCCCAACACCAATCCGCCCAAGCACAGTACCAGGTTCGATGCCTTTACCGACCGGGTGCTGCCGCCGCTGCAGGAAGGATTGCTTGAACGGATGCCGCAGCTGGCCTTCGCCGGCGCGGTGGATAACAACGGCTACTTCCCGACGCACAACAAGAAGTTTTCCAAGCCGCTCACGGGCAATTACGACGTCGATATCGTCAACAACCGTACCAAGCGGATTTTCAGCGACCGTACCGGGGCGCGTTGCGGTTCGAGCACCAAGCCCTTCCTGCTGCAAACCTACAAGCGCGATACCGGCGAAGTGATGCACGACCTGTCGGCGCCGATTTATGTCGACGGCCGCCACTGGGGCGGTTTCCGGGTTGGCTACCGCTCCAGCGCGCCCTGATCAATAGGTGTTCGCGGGGCGCTGCGAGGCGGTGTTCATGCCTTCGAGGTGATTGCGCAGCCATTTGTGGGTCGGGCTGCGCGCATCGCGTTCGTGCCACAGCATGTCCAGGTGGACAGGCGGCAAGGTGAACGGCAATTCTTTCCAGATCAGCGCGTCGGTCATGCCGGTCGAGGCGATCAGGTGGCGTGGCAGCACGGTGATCAGATCCGAATTGGCTACGACCCGGCCGGCCGTGAAGAACTGGTTCACGGTCAGCAGAATCCGGCGTTCGCGGCCGATTTGCGCGAGCGCTTCATCCACCAGTCCATGGGCGCGGCCAGAAAAACTCACCAGCAGGTGATTGGTGGCGCAGTAATTGTCGAGGGTGAGCTCACCCACTGCCAGCGGATGTTGCTTGCGCATCACGCACACATAGTGACCGGAATACAAGCGTTCATGGCGGATCGGCGAACTGGTTTCCAGGGTCAGCTGGGCGGCCACGCCGGGGAAAAAGCCCACGGCCAGATCGATATCGGCACGTAACAGCATCGGCCGCGGTTCGCGGGTTGTCAGCGGCACCATGCGCACGTTCACACCCGGCGCTTCGCTTTCGATCGAGCGCATCAGCGATGGCAGAAAGAAGGCCGCGGTCGCATCCGCCATCGCCATGCGGAAAGTGGCATGGGCCTTGGACACATCGAAGGTTTCCGGCGTGACAGCCGCTTCCAGCCCCGCCAAGGCCGAGCGCACAGCCGGCCACAGTTGTTCCGCACGGGGTGTCGGCTTGACGCCGTAAGCGGTGCGGATCAGCAATTCATCGTTCAGGCTTTCGCGCAGGCGCTTGATGGCGTTGGACACCGCCGGCTGCGTCATGGCCAGGTGGCCGGCGGCACGGGTCAGATTTTG
Source organism: uncultured Oxalobacteraceae bacterium (assembly GCA_965650445.1). Lineage (GTDB taxonomy): Bacteria > Pseudomonadota > Gammaproteobacteria > Burkholderiales > Burkholderiaceae_D > Telluria_A. The sequence goes on from CBFGOU010000021.1 coordinate 10,817, forward strand.
CTCGGTCATCACCGCGTCGAAGACGCGCAACAGGTTCAAATCAAGGGTCAGAAAGCTCATGGCTGCTTGCAAATGCGAAATTGTGGCAATGAGTCATGATACCTGATTCCATTCACAAAGAATATGAATGGTATGAAACATCCAGATTGGATTTATATGTTGCGCCGCACTATAGTTATAGGCGTCAACTGATTTTGGACAAAAGAAATGATCGCGGCGGTGGCTGGCTTGACGCTGTTCTTCAAGCCGCTGCTGTGGGGAATCGCGCGGGCGCTGGTGCTGACTTTCGCACCGCGCCGCTCGCGCATCGGCGGGAATTCCTGGCCGATTTTATTTGGACTCGCCCAACAGGGCTGTTTTCAGGCTCGAATCGACCGGCTTGTCGCCTAGCCAGATCCGCAGCATGGCGTTGTAATACCCCAGATCCGGGATCGTTTCGCCGATTTTCTTGCCGTTGAGCGTGTACACGCTGCCAGTGCCCGGTACCCAGTCCAGGGTCAGCACATCGCCTTTCTTCAAGCCTTCCATGGACGCAAACATCGCGCCGACCTTGCTCAGCTGCATGACGATCTTCGCTTTTTCCGCCTGGTCGACGTTATCGTTCAAGCCTTTCATATAGGCTGCACCGAAGTCTTCCGACGACACATCGCGCATCATCACCAGGGTCACGCGGCGCGGACCGTCCTGCTTCATGATGTCGCCAACGCTCTTGCTCTTTTCCGGCAAATACAAACCGGCCGCATAGACCTTGAACACAAACTTCGTGCGCAGGCCCAGACCGTTGAGCTTCAAATCCTTGCCGGCCACCTTGGCTGTATCGTCGAACTTGATCCCGGCCACTTCGGCGGCCAATGCATAGCTGGTGGCGCAGACCAGCAATATGCCGGCAGCCAGGACGGTGAGCTTGCTTTTTATAGTCATCAGGTGTCTCCGGAGAACGATGTACCGGGTGGGTACAGGTTAGATGGTTTCCCAGCCGCTGTAGGCCGGTTCTTTCGCAGCGATACGGGGTGCCGCCTTGCTGCTTAACGCCGCCGCCGGTCTGGCGGTGGACACGGGTGTGTTCGCATCCAGTTTGAAAACGCTGACCAGGCGCGCCAGATGGGCCGCCTGGTTCTGCATCGACGAGGCCGCCGCTGCCGCCTGTTCGACCAGCGCCGCGTTCTGCTGGGTAGTCTCGTCCATGCCGACGATGGTGCTGTTGACCTGGGCGATACCGGTGCTCTGCTCCTGGCTGGCGGAGGTGATCTCGGCCATGATGTCGGTCACCCGGCGCACACTCTCGACCACTTCCTCCATCGTCACGCCGGCCTGCTCGACCAGATTGCTGCCCTCCTGCACCTTCTCGACCGAATCGCCGATCAGCGCCTTGATTTCCTTGGCGGCCGCGGCCGAGCGCTGCGCCAGATTGCGCACTTCCGACGCCACCACCGCGAACCCACGGCCCTGCTCGCCAGCACGGGCCGCTTCCACCGCCGCGTTCAGCGCCAGGATATTGGTCTGGAACGCAATACCGTCGATCACGCCGATGATATCCACAATCTTTTTCGACGAATTGGTGATCGCCCCCATGGTGTCGATCACGTGTGCCACCACCGAGCCGCCGCGCTGGGCCACTTCGGACGCGCGCGACGCCAGCTGATTGGCCTGGCGTGCATTGTCGGCGTTTTGCCGTACGGTGGCCGTCAGGTCGCGCATCGAGCTGGTGGTCCGGCCCAGCGAAGCGGCCTGCTGTTCCGTGCGCGACGACAGGTCGAGATTGCCGCTGGCAATCTCGCTGGAAGCCGAGGCAATCGATTCCGTTCCCGAGCGCACTTCGGCAACAATCTTGATCAGGCTGGAATTCATGAAGCGCAGCGCATCCATCATTTGGCCGGTCTCATCGTTGCTGGCCACCTCGATGACGCTGGTCAAGTCGCCATCGGCCACGCGGCGCGCCACGCCAACCGCCTCCACCAGCGGGGCGGTGATGCTGCGTGTGGCAAAAATGGCCACGGCCAAGGAAATCCCTGCGGCTACCAGGCTCAGCACCAGGATCATCAATTCGGTGCGGTGGGTGACCGCTTCCGCTTCCTGGCCGGCGCGCGCCATTTCCTCGTTCTGGTAGGTGATGAACTTGTTCAGCAGCTCGGAATACTCGCTCAACACCGGACGTAGCGAAAACACGAAATGCACCATCGCATCGTCTTTCTTGCCTTCGCTGACGAGGCTGACATAGCCGGCCTGGGCCGGAGTGTACTTGTCGCGGATGTCCGCGATCTCCTTCAGAATGGCTTTCCCTGCAGCGTCATCCGTGCTCTTGCTCAGTTTAGCGATGGTGGCGGCGGCGCTGGCATTGCGCGCCTCGATATTGCTCAGTTCCTTCTTGATGTGGCCGGGGTCGCTCACAATCATCACGTTGAGCATGCTGCGCGAGGCCTCGTTGACGTCCGCCTTGATGCTGTTGGCCAGCACGGTCTTGGGGTAACGGATATTGACCATTTTCCCCACTTCCTGATTCAGGCTGGCAATGCGGAAATACGACATTGCGGCCAGTGCCAGCAACAAAGCGATGACGATGCCAAAGCCCAGGGCCAGCCGTTGGCCGATACTCATATTTCTGATCATGGTGTGAGTCCAGGTGGAGGGGAAACAGGACGAGAGTGCTTATTTGACAGCTTAATATAGCATTGATCGTTACCGATTCCCCACGGCAATACCAATATTTCCGTTTGAATTTGATTAAATAGGCAACGAGGTGTGGCGTGCACGCAGCGAATCGACACTAATCCTGTGTGTAGAACGTTTCCATTTTTGGCTGGTCAGCATGGCGGGAAGACGGCATTATCCGCGTTCGCGGGGGCAGGCTCGCGCGAACGCGCGGACCCATGCTGAGCTGGCAGCACCACTTCGTTTGAGTCGGCATGGGCCCCCGCATCGGCGAGGGCGACGCGCTATGCCGCCGCTTTGCCGGCGGTCAGGCGTTCGTACTTGGCAAGCAATTCGTCCTTGCTCTCGCGCCAGGCCGGATTGAGAGGGATGCAGCTGACCGGGCAGACCTGCTGGCACTGTGGCTCGTCGAAGTGGCCGACGCATTCGGTGCATTTGTTCGGGTCGATCTCGTAGATTTCGAGCCCCATTGAAATGGCGTCGTTCGGGCACTCGGGCTCGCACACGTCGCAGTTGATGCAGTCGTCGGTAATCAGTAATGCCATGATGCGGTGATGAGAAAGCGGTGATTAGGCGGCAGGCGGGGTGTTCGCCTGGATCTTGTTCTGCAGCCAACGCTCGACCGAGGGAAATACGAACTTGGACACATCACCGCCCAGCTGGGCAATTTCGCGCACGATGGTGCCGGAGATGAATTGATATTGGTCCGATGGCGTCAGGAACAGGGTTTCCACGTCCGGCAGCAGATAGCGGTTCATGCCGGCCATCTGGAATTCGTATTCGAAGTCCGACACGGCGCGCAGACCGCGCACGATTACGCGTGCATCGTGCTGGCGGACAAAGTCTTTCAGCAAACCTGAAAAACTTTCCACCTGCACATTGGGATAATGCCCGAGGATTTCGTTGGCAATTTCCAGGCGCTCTTCCAGTGAAAAGAATGGCCGCTTGGCCTTGCTATCGGCAACGCCGACGATCAGCTTGTCGAACAGGCCGGAGGCGCGGCGTACCAAATCTTCGTGGCCGCGGGTAAACGGATCGAAGGTTCCCGGATAAACAGCTACAACCATTGCGGCTCCCTAGCAATACACCAATGTAGAACGCGCATTATGCCTGAAATTTGAGCGCCGCCCCGTGGCATGGGGCCAGCCACACAGACTTTGGCCATCGGGTTTGCGCTTTATTCGCCCTGCTCGCGCAGGCGCAGCAGGTGAAAATGGACCATGCCGGCCTTGTCCTGGCGTACCAGTTCCCAGCCGTCCAGCCATGCCGGCGCCGCGTCTCCGAATGGCAGAGCGGCAGCCGCTTCCGCGTACACCAGCGCGCCGGGCGCCAGCAATGGTTTGCACAATGGCAGCGATTTGGCCAGCAAATCCACATTGTAGGGCGGGTCCAGAAACAACAGATCGAAGCGTTCACCGCGTCCTGCCAGCGATTGCGCACTGGCCATGGCATCCGCGCGCAGCAGCTGCACATTGTCGGCGCGCAGCTTGGTCTTGATGGTGTCGAGCTGGCGCACCACCGCAGCGTTGGCGTCGATCATGAGGACCTTGTCCGCGCCGCAGCTGGCCGCTTCGAAGCCGAGTGCGCCGCTGCCGGCGAACAGGTCGAGGCAGCGGGCCGATGCCCAGTCGCCATCGCGCAAGTGGTTGATCCAGTTGAACACCGTCTCGCGCACCCGGTCCGGGGTGGGGCGCAGGCCGAGCGCGTCCAGCACCGGCAGCGGCGTGCGCTTCCAGGCGCCGCCGATGATGCGCACCTGCTGGGGCGGCGGCGCGCGATGGACCGGAACTTTGGCGGGTTTGCTGGGCTTGGCGGAGTGTCTGGACATGGCGGCACCGGATGATTGAGGGCGGCACTATAGCACGCCCTCCCTGCCCGCCCGGCCGCTAGCGGCGGTCCGCCGCGAGGGTGTGGAAGTCGTCGATCCAGCCTTGCATGCGCTTGTGCGCATGGGCTTTCTGGCCCGGCGTGGCGATCTTCGCCGCCGTCAGGATCATATTGATGGTGCCGTCGATCTGGCCATCGTAAAAGGCTTTGCGCTCGGGACCGTCGAAGCGGGCGAAGATCTCCTTGATCAGGTTATGCAACAGAGCCATGGTGGCATCCTTGCTCAGCTTTTCCTGCTGCACCTTGCGCAGCACAGACACAATCTTTTTCTGGCGCAGGATGCGCTCTTCCAGCCACATTTCATTGTTCAAGGGGCGCGCGTCCGAGACCTTGCGCAGCGCCGCTTCCTGCTCCCGGCTGAAGTTGCCGAACCACAGCTCGAACTGGTCCATGGTTTTTTCGAAACGCTGTTTCTGCCGGGCTTCGACATCACCCCGGAGAAACTTTTTGCGGTACTTTTCGTTGTTATCGTTGAACTTCTTTTCCATCTGGGCGATCTGTTCCGGCCGCACCGACCGCGCCAGGTCGGCCAGTTCCGGCAAGGCCTTAAAAGCCAGCAATTCGCTGCGCGCCCGGATGTCGTGATAATCGTTGACCAGGTCGGCCTGGGACAGGTTGCCCGCCAGCTGGCGCTGGGCATTCGCCAGCAGCTGGGCGTAATCGCGCAGCTGGGTCTGGCGGTGCCAGCGGAACAGCTCGTCGATATCCTGCTTGACCCAGCGCGACTGTTCCGAGTCCAGATCGAGATAGGCGTTCAGCCACCAATAGGTCAAGGTGTCGCCATTGTTATAGGTCAGTTTGATGGCGCTGCAAGCAGCCAGACTCAGCAGAAGTATCAGCGCGCACAACATGTGCAAGGGCCGGAGGAATGGATCGCGCATGTTAAACTTTTCCATAGTTTCAACTTTCTCCATTAACTCTTCTGACAAGCGCTTATGAACGTAGTCATTCTCGCCGCCGGCATGGGCAAACGCATGCAGTCCGCGCTGCCCAAGGTATTGCACCCCTTGGCCGGCAAGCCGCTGCTGGGCCACGTGATCGGCACTGCGCGCACCCTTGCGCCGAGCAAATTATGCGTGATTTACGGGCACGGCGGCGCAGCGGTGCCGGAAATGGTTGCACAGCAAAATACCGGCGAGCACGCCCACATCGATACCGCGCTGCAAGAGCCGCAACTGGGCACCGGCCACGCCGTCATGCAAGCCGTGCCGCAGCTCGATGAATCCGCTCCCACCCTGATCCTGTATGGCGACGTGCCGCTGACCACCGCCGCCTCGCTCAAGCGCTTGGCGGACGCGGCCGGCAGCGACAAGCTGGCCATCCTGACGGTCGAGCAGGCCAATCCTTTCGGCCTGGGGCGCATCGTGCGCGAGGGCGGCCAGATTGTTCGCATCGTTGAAGAGAAAGATGCCAGCGAGACCGAGCGGGCGATTCGCGAAATCAATAGCGGCATCATGGTCGCCCCTACCCGCCATTTGAAGAAATGGCTGGCGGCGCTGTCGAACAACAATGCTCAGGGAGAGTATTACCTGACCGATATCGTGGCCCAGGCCGTGGCCGACGGCGTGCCGGTAGTGTCGGCCCAGCCTTCGGCCGAGTGGGAAGTCGCCGGCGTCAACAGCAAGGTGCAACTGGCCGAACTGGAGCGCCGCCACCAGCTCAATATCGCCACCGCGCTGCTGGAAAAGGGCGTGACGGTGATGGACCCGGCCCGGCTTGACGTGCGCGGCGAACTGATCTGCGGGCGCGATGTCGTCATCGATGTGGGCTGCGTGTTCGAAGGCAGGGTCGAACTGGCCGACGGCGTGCGCGTCGGCGCCCATTGCGTGCTGGTCGACGCGTCCATCGGCGCCGGCGCCAGCATCAAGCCCTTCTGCCACATCGAGCAGGCGGTGGTGGGCGCGCAATCGCAGATCGGCCCGTACGCGCGCCTGCGTCCCGGCACCGAACTGGGTCAGGATGTACACATCGGTAACTTTGTGGAAGTCAAGAACAGCCAGGTGGCCGCGCACAGCAAGGCCAACCATCTGGCCTACGTGGGCGACGCCACGGTCGGTTCGCGCGTGAACATCGGCGCCGGCACCATCACCTGCAATTACGATGGCGCCAACAAGTTCCGCACGGTTATCGAAGACGATGCCTTCATCGGCAGCGACAGCCAGCTGATCGCTCCGGTGACGGTCGGCAAGGGCGCCACCCTCGGCGCCGGCACCACCCTGTCGAAAGACGCGCCGGCCGGCAAGCTGACCGTCTCGCGTCCGCGCCAGGTGACGATCGACAGCTGGGTGCGTCCGGTCAAGGTCAAGAAGTAAGGACGTTCAGGCCGACAGCGCGGGGGCGATCGGCCCCCGCGCGGCCTTGAAGGCCGGCACCAGCGAGGCCATCAGCGCCACCGCCAGCACCACCACCACGGCCATGAGCATGCGCTCGATGTCCAGTTCGACCAGCGTGTGGCCGTGGCTGATCGCGGTTTCGGGAGTGGTCAGCCGGTTGACCATCCAGGCGATCAGGCTGCTCGACACCAGGCTCAGCGCCACGCCCATCAGCGCCATCCACAGCGCTTCCGACACATACATCAGGAACACGCCGCTGCTGCCCATGCCCAGCGCGCGCAGGGTGGCCACCTCGCGCCGCCGCTCCAGGGCGTTCATGGAAATGGTGGCGGCGATCGTCGCCGCGATGACGGCGAACACCATCCCGGCCACGCTGTCGAACGCCAGGTCGGACGCGCCGCGCTCATCGATCCACGCGGCCGATTGTTCCTTCCAGGTACGCACCGTCGCTGCGATGCCGGCATGGCGCAGTGCCGTGGCCAGTTCGCGCCGGCGCGGCGCCAGGCTGTTAGGATCGTGCAGGAAGATCACCAGGCGCTCCATATCGTCGCCCTCGTTGCCGCCGTGCGGCAGGGCCAGCGCCACGCCGCGGTTGGCCTCGACCAGGCGGCGCACGCGCTGCGCCTGATCGGGATCGAAGCCGCGCGCGGACTGCTCGTCGGCGGCCACCGGCGATACGCTCAGATGGCCCAGCTGGGAACCAACCACGCTCTGATATTCGATTTCCGCCCG
>CBFGOU010000022.1:0-18353 GCA_965650445.1 uncultured Oxalobacteraceae bacterium
TACAACGTTGGTTTCGCGGCATATCCGGTGAAGGTTTACGGAAAGGCGCTATTCTACGCTAGCCGGATGGGGCGCGGCCGCGGCGGCCGGGCGGGTAAGATAGAGGCATGACGAATTTTGACCTCTTCAATAAACCGGACGGACGCACGGCCATCCTGCTGCCGTCGGGCTTTGTGTTCGACCTGACCCAGCCGGATGCCGGCGGGATGCCGATTACCGATATTGCGCACTGCCTGGCCTCGCAACCGCGCTGGGGCGGCGCAACCCGTCCGTGGTATTCCGTGGCGGAGCATTCCATCATGGCTTCCTATCTGGTGCCCGATGCGCTGGCCTACGATGCACTGATGCATGATTGCGAAGAATTCCTGGGCGATTGGCCGTCGCCGGTGAAGGTCATGCTGGGCATCGAGTTTGTGAAGGAGCGTGTGCTTCCCATCAAGCAAGCGCTGCGGAAAGAATTCCAGTTCGACGACAGCCATCCCGACGTGAAACGCGCCGATCTGATCTGCATGGCGACGGAATTGCGCGACCTGCTGCCGCGCGCCTGGATGGATTGGGGCCATTTGCCGCCGCCGCATGCCGAGCAGATCGTGCCGCTCGGGCCGGACCGCGCCTATACCGCATTTCTGGAACGCTATGCGGAACTGCGCTCCCTGCGCGCACCACGCACCAAGCGGGTGCGCGGCGCGGGTCGCCAGGATCGGGCCGGCAGCTGACCTCCAATTTCATTAAGTGATTGATATGTTTGGACTTTTCTGTCTATCCACAAAATATGTGGATAACTTTGTGGACAAGCACCACTTGACAAGCCGCAAAGCCAGCATTTATGCGGCTTTCAACAAAATGCCCATTTCAGAAGCAAAAATTAATTCTCGAAAAATCAATGACTTAGCATGGGGCCTTCAGAGGGTGCCAGCGGGCCGCTAGGCAGATTCCTACATTGTTGCTTAGCGGGGGATAACCCGTGGTGCGCACTCCCTATTTCCAGGCGCTGCGGGCCCGCTCGCGCACCAGCATGCGTACGCTGTCGGGCATCGGTTTTTTGCTTTTGGCGGTGTCGGCGGTGAGCCAGACGCATTCCTCGAAATGCTTGAGCATCGCGGGACTGATGAAGCGCGTGCGGGCCGCATACACGTGGCGGTCTCCCATGTGGGCTTGCTGCTTGATGAAGAACCGGTTCGGCACTACCAGGTGCAGGTGTTCGCGCGCGCGGGTCATGGCCACGTAGAGCAGGCGGCGCTCTTCTTCGATGTCGGCGGCATTGCCGGTGCTCATGTCGGACGGGATGCAACCGTCGACCACATTGAGCACGTGCACGGACTTCCATTCCTGCCCTTTGGAGGAATGGATGGTCGATAGAATCACGTAATCTTCGTCCAGCAGCGGCGGACCGGCGCGGTCGCTGGTGGCTTCGGGTGGATCGAGGGTGATTTCCGTCAGAAAGCTTTCGCGCGAACCATAGCCGTGCGCCAGTTGCGCAAGCTGGGCCACATCGGCCGAACGCACCTGGGCGTCGTCGTGCAGGCGCTCGAGGTGCGGCAGGTACCAGTTACGCACCAGTTCGATGTCGGCCGGCCAGCGCAGGCCGGGCGCGCGCAGGGCCCGGTACAGTTGCACGAAACTGCCCCAGTCGGCGGCGCTGCGGGGCGGCGCGGCGAAATCGTCGATCGCCTGCATCGGGTCGGCCGCCTCGCCGACCGCATCGAGCAGGCGCGTCGCCGTGGCCGCGCCGATGCCGGGAATCAGTTGAGCAACCCGGAAACCCGCCAGGCGGCCGCTGGGATTCTGGGCAAAGCGCAGCACAGCCAGCACGTCCTTGATGTGCGAGGCTTCGAGAAACTTTAATCCGCCGAATTTAACGAACGGAATGTTTCGCCGCATCAGTTCCAATTCCAGCGCAGCGCTGTGGCTGGCGGCGCGGAACAGGACCGCCTGGGCGGTGAGGCGGATGCCGGCTTCGCGGTGTTCCAGAATGCGGTTGCAGACCCAGCGTGCCTGCTCGGCTTCGTCGGGAATGAGCACCAGTTGTGGCAAGGCGCTGGCGGCCTTGTCGGTCCACAAGGTCTTGGCGTGGCGCTCCAGCGCGCCGGCAATCACGGCGTTGGAGGCGTCCAGGATCGGCTGGGTGGAGCGGTAGTTGCGATCCAGGGTGACGACGCTGACGCTCTGGCTGAACTGCTTGGGAAAGTCGAGGATGTTGCGGACCGTCGCGCCGCGAAAGGAATAGATGGCCTGGGCGTCGTCGCCGACCACCATCATTCCCTCCCCGCCGGGCTTCATCCCCAGCAGGATGGCCGCCTGCAGGCGGTTGGTATCCTGGTACTCGTCCACCAGGACGTAGTCGAACAGCGCGCCGATTTCCGGACCCAGCTCCGGGTCCGAGGCCATCTCCGACCAGAACAGCAGCAGATCGTCATAGTCGAGCACGTTTTGCTCCTGCTTGGCATCGACGTAGGCGCCAAACAGGGTCTTCAGTTCAGCCTCCCATTCGCTACACCACGGAAAGGTCGATTGCAGCACCACGCTCAATGGCTCCTGGCTATTGACCACGCGCGAATAAATCGCCAGGCAAGTTCCTTTCAGCGGAAAACGCTTCTGCGTCTGCGTCAGGCCGATGTCATGGCGCACCATCCCCATCAGGTCTTCGGAGTCGCCCCGGTCGTGGATCGTGAACGAGTCGTCCAGACCGATGCGGCCCGCATATTCGCGCAGCAGGCGCGCCCCGATACTGTGGAACGTCCCTGCCCATGGCAAGGTGGTGGGCGCCTGGCCGCTGCGCATACCCATCAGGCGCTGGAGCACATTGCCGGCGCGCTGGGTCATTTCATTGGCGGCGCGGCGCGAAAAGGTCAGGAGCAGCATGCGTTGCGGGTCTGCGCCGCTCATGATCAAGCGGGCGACGCGATGCGCCAGGGTATTGGTTTTGCCGGATCCGGCTCCCGCGATGACCAGCAAGGGGCGCGAAGCGGCCGGCGCCATGCCAATGTCATGCTCGACAGCGCAGCGCTGCTCGGGATTGAGGCTGGCGAAGGGATCGTCAACGGTATCGACGGTGGTGGCGGTGGCGGCGGTGGCGGCGGACATGGCGGGCAGGTTGAAGCGGCAAATGCGTGAGCGTACGGAACTGTACATTTATCCAGTAGGTCGATGCAAGTTCTTTCGCCGGTGCGCGGCCCGGCCGGGCGGCCTGATATCGTTGCCACCACCTGGCCGAGTCCCCTTGATCAGCCATCGGAATCACGTAAGTGGCCGTTTCTAAAGCGCTTTTTCGGATATCCACAATCGTTGTGGATATCTTTGTGGATAAGAAGCTCTTGACACCCCCAAAGCGTGTACTGATGCGGGTTTCAACAAACTGCCCGTTCGGAAGGCAAATTTATTGACGTGTAAAATCAAGCACTTACAAAGTCAATCTCAAAACCCGGAAAAAAGATTAGGATATTTCCTACAGGATTCTTTTGTGCATAACCGGGCCCCTCGGCAGACTGTGCAGTTCGCGAAAACGATGATATTTTTACATCAAAAACAGCGCCATCGGCGCAGGAGAAGGGCGCCATGGGACTGCCACGCAGCGCACGGCACATGGCACTTTCCGCAACCGGGATTGCGGCATCATTTTTTGTAGCGCTGCCGGGCCGTGTCAATGCGCGCGCATGTCGCGGCGGCGATGCGGTTCCAGCAGTACCCGCTCGATGACATGCGGATCGATGTCGTGGGATTTGAGATATTCAATCGCAGACACGGTATTAATGCTGCGTTGCACAGCAATCGCGTGGTTGACGATGTCGCGGCGGTGCAAATCACGCCGCTGGTAGGAGGCCTCGGCAAGCGCGAGCGTGGCGGAGCCATCAGGGTGCTGTCGGGTCATGGAATCCTTGTGAATATGTTGACATATGTCATACGGAGCGTCTGCCTCATCGAGTATCCACCAATCAAATACAAAGTCAATGGCACATTTCCATCGAAATGAGGGATATCGCCGCTTTTCGACGCCGCCGCAGGCGTTCGATTTTCCGCCTTGCAAAGTAGCGCCGGCGCCTGGCCCGCCCGCCTAGAATGAGCAGACCACCCACCTCTAGAGGGAACACCATCATGGTTACACCATCCGAGCCTGTACTGCAGCCGGGCGATGAGGCCAAGCCCGGCACGCCGGGTGCCGCCGAAGATATTTGCGAGAAGTGCAGCGGGAGCGGCAAGCTAAGCAATGGCACTCCCTGCCCGGAATGTGGCGGCAGCGGCCGTGTCATGCGGGGGATAGGCGGCGGCTGAACCGACGCGGCCAGGCGGCGCAATGCATGCGGCGCCCCCGCCCTTGCCGGGGCGGGCCGGCATGGACACGCCGAGGCCGGCACGCCATAATGGGACATGATCCAAACGTCCCTGCCGGAACGGCCGCGCCCGCGCTCCCTGACTGATCTTTTCCTGTCCTTCACCGTCCTTGCGCTGCAAGGGTTCGGTGGCGTATTGGCGGTCGTGCAGCGCGAGCTGGTCGAGCGCAAGCAATGGCTCACGCACGAAGAGTTTGTCGAAGACTGGGCGGTCGCGCAAATCATGCCGGGCCCGAACGTCGTCAATCTCTCGCTCATGATCGGCTCACGCTATTTCGGACTGCGCGGTGCGCTCACGGCCATGGCGGGGATCATCACCGTGCCCCTGTTGGTCGTCTTGCTGCTGGTTATCGGCCATGCGCGCTATGCCGACCATCCCGGCGTCGCGGGCGCTTTACGCGGCATGGCGGCCGTATCCGCCGGCTTGATCGGGGCGGCGGGATTGAAGCTGGCGCGGGCCTTGAGAAGCAATGCCATGCCGCTGTCCTGGTGCCTGGCCTTGTGCTTCCTCGGCTTTACATTTGTCGCGCTGCTGCATGTGCCGCTCGCGTACGTCCTGTTTATGATCGGCGGGCCCGGGTGCTGGCTCGCCTACCGCCGCCTGGCGCCCGAACGGAGCACGCCGTGAGCTGGTCGCGCGCGAATTTCCGCACGCTGGCGCTGGCACCGCAAGGGAGCGTCCACGACGCGCGCACCGCCCCGACGGCGGACGGAGGGACAATGTTCTCGGGGAATCCGGTATGAGCGCGCCCCTGGTGCTGGGATGGCATGACTGGGTCAGCCTGTTTGGCCATTATCTGATGCTGTCGATCTTGTCCGTCGGCGGGCCAATCGCCACGACCCCGGAAATGCACCGCTACCTGGTGGACCAGCAGCACTGGCTCAGCGCCAGCCAGTTCAACCAGTCCATCGCGCTGGCGCAAGCGGCACCCGGGCCGAACATGTTGTTCGTTGCCTTGATGGGCTGGCACATCGGCATGAACACCGGCAGCGTGGCGGCGGCGCTGCTTGCCGTCACCGTCACCATGCTCGGCATTCTGCTGCCCTCGTCGATGATCATGATCGCCACCGCACAATGGGGTCACCGTAATCGGGAACTGCGGGCCGTACGTGCTTTCCGACAAGGCATGGTGCCGGTCGTGATTGCCCTGCTGCTCTCGACCAGCTGGATCCTTGGCAGCGCCAGCGGCCAGTGGCACAAGGACTGGCCCCTGTGGCTGCTAAGCGGCATCAGCGGCCTGGTACTGTGGCGCACCAGGCTGCATTTGTTATGGGTGCTGGCCGCAGGTGCCGTGCTCGGTTGGCTGCAACTGGTCTGACTGGTCGGCAGGGTTTGACCGGCCAGCGCTGCGAGGCCGGCACGCTTTGGTACGCAGCATCGTGTTTGTTCCATCCCGTGCGCCGCTGCACGGTCAAAAACGATGAAAGGAGTAATATGGGCAACGGTATTTTCTCCGGCAATCCACGCACCGAATGGCTTTCGGCCAAAGGCGACGACCGCGACATGCGCCTGATCGAAGCCTTCTGGTACCTCGACCCACAAGGGCGGCGCTGGGACGTACCGGCCGGAACGGTGATCAGTGGCGCCAGCATCCCCCGCACGCTGTGGTCGTCGGTCGGCAGTCCTTACACGGGCGATTACCGGCGCGCATCGGTGGTGCACGATGCAGCGATCAACACGCCAGGGGTCATCCGCGACGACGCCGATACCATGTTTTACTTTGCTTGCCTGGCCGGCGGATGTTCCCAGTTGCAGGCCAAATTACTGTATGCCGGCGTGCGGCTGGGATCGTGGGCCTCGGCGAAGCAGTTTTTCGCCTTCGACGTGGCGTCGATGATGCCGGACGCTTACCGCTTGCCCGGGCAACTTTCGCCGAAAGAACTGGAGCTGCGCGCGCGCTACACACTGATCGCCAGCCGCTTGCTTGCCACCAGCAATGAGTTCGACGATATCCGCGACACGGTCGACCGTTGCCTGATGGTGTGAACCGGCGCCCGTGACAATCCGCGTGCAGCCTCCCCTACGCCGTGCCCTGCCCTGCCCTGCCGTGCCGTGCCGAACCGCATGGAACCGTGCTGTGCTGTGCCGAACCGCCTGCCCACCCAATCGCCCACCTAATCCAATCGCCAGTGGCAAAAGGACTCCATGCTTGAACTGATCAGCGAACATGCCTGCTTCGGCGGCGTACAGCGCTTTTACCGCCACCGATCCGAAGCCATCGGCCTGCCGATGCGCTTTTCCGCTTTTATCCCCGCCCGCCCTGCAGGGACGCGCTTGCCCGCCCTGTTCTACCTTGCCGGCCTTACCTGCACCGAAGAAACCTTTATGATCAAGGCCGGCGCCCAGCGCGTGGCGGCCCGCGAAGGCATGATGCTGATTGCGCCCGATACCAGCCCGCGCGGGGCCAATGTGCCGGGCGAAGCCGATGCCTGGGACTTCGGCGTCGGCGCGGGCTTTTACCTGGACGCCACCTCCGCGCCATGGAGCGAGCGCTACCGAATGTACAGCTACCTGCTCGAACTGCGCACGCTCGTGGTCGACGCACTCGACGTGGACGATGCCCGCGTGGCCATCAGCGGCCATTCCATGGGCGGCCACGGTGCACTGGTGCTGGGCTTGCGCAACCCGGACCGTTTCCGCTCGGTCTCGGCGTTCGCCCCCATCGCCGCCCCGTCGCGCTGCCCGTGGGGCCGGAAAGCCTTCAGTGGCTACCTGGGCGGTGATAGCGCGGCATGGCGCCAATACGACGCCACCGCCTTGATCGAAGACGGCGCGGCCAGCAGCGCGCATCCCATCCTGATCGATCAAGGACTCGGCGACCAGTTCCTCGCCGAGCAGCTCCACCCCGAGCTGTTCGAGGCCGCCTGCAAGGCGACCGGCCAGGCCCTGCAACTGCGGCGCCACGCGCTGTACGACCACGGCTATTACTTTATCTCGACGTTCATCGAAGACCACCTGCGCTTTCACCGCGACCAGCTCGGTTGAACCCGGAGGCCGCACGCAACCGCCCTGCAGCACCTCTACAGCGCGCCTGCAACCGGCCCCGAAGGCTGGTGCTGCAGGCGCCTCCAACTTCGGACCCGCCACGACAGCGACAGTAGCAATACACCCGTAAATAGCGCATACAGGCCGACCCACCAGGCCAGCGCAAGCGCGCCCGCCCCCAACGGAAACAGCAGTACGAAGGCGCCGAACAGGCTTGAACCGACGCCGCTGAGCACGAGCAGCCATTCGTTGCGGATGTACCGGCGCAGGCGCACCGCAACGATAATATCCATGACGCCGCTGACCAGCGCGTTGGCGCCGACCAGCATCACCAGCACCACCGTGGTGAGGCCGGGATGCAGCATGGCGATGGCGCCGGCCACCAGGCTGGCCAGGCCAAGCAGCAGCAAGGCCCACCAGCGCGTGTCGGCCTTGCGGTTTTCCAAAGCGGCGAAGGTCCAGACCGCGCCCCCCACCAGCGCAAACGCGGCAAACAGCGCCGCCAGCGTCAGCAGCGTGAGCCCCGGCCACATCAGTGCCGTGAGACCAAACGCGATGGCGATGGCGCCGCGCACCGCGGGCAACCACCAGTGCCGTAGCAAGGTGTCAGTCATCTCTCCCTCCGCTCTCCCTTCGTTTTCCTTGTCAGACTGGACTCGCCGCGAATCATTCGCAGCCGATGTCTTGCCTTTGCGTCAGATCAAACAAGGGCATAGCGGACCTTATTTCTTCATTTGGCTGAGCTTGACACTGATCAGCCCCGGGCCAAAACTATCTTTCCGATATGCGGGAATTGGTCCGCATTGTGCTGATGAAAGGAGAGTGAGATGAATATCATACGACGCAGCGGTTCCCCGGTTGCTTCCTACCGCCCGCAGGGGATCGAAGACCAGTTCGGCCGGCTGGTCGAAAGCATGTTCGAAGACATGTTCGCGCCATTCGGGCTGGGCCAGGGTGCGGCGCTGGCCCCGTGGCAGAGCGCGGGGGCCGTCCAGGCACGCCTGAACGTGACGGAGAACGAGAATGCCTTCGATGTCGAAGTTGAGATGCCTGGCGTCAAGAAAGAAGACGTCAAGGTGACCGTCGAAAAGCAGCGCGTAACGATCGAGGGCGAATCCAGGCGCGAGAGCGAGCAGCGCGAAGGCGACAACGTCGTCTACGCCGAACGCAGCAGCGGGAAGTTTATTCGCAGTTTCATGCTGCCCACCAACGTGGACGAAGCCAGTGCACAGGCCCAGATGGAAAACGGCATCCTCAAGCTCACCCTGCCCAAAAAGCCGGACGCTGGCGGGACCAGGCTGGCCATCCAATAAGCATCAGGCGTGCAGCGCCGCCGGGCGGCGGGTCAGCGGGCAGGCTGGCCTTGCCGGAGGACGCGCCGCACGCCGATGCGCAAATCGATGCAACCTCCGCGGCCTTTACCTGTCAAATAATTATGAGCCAAGCACGCTTCCACAATCGCCTCCACGCCGGCAAGCAACTTGCCGCAGCCCTGTCGGCCTACGCCGCGCGGCCGGATGCCGTCGTCCTGGCCTTGCCGCGCGGCGGCGTGCCGGTGGGCTTTGCCGTCGCCAGGACGCTGAAGCTGGATCTGGACGTGCTGCTGGTACGCAAGCTCGGCCTGCCGAGCCACCCGGAATTCGCCATTGGCGCCATTGCCAGTGGCGGCGTGCGCGTCCTTAATCACGCCGCCATCGACGGCTTTGCCGTGGAGCCTGCGGCGCTCGCCGCGATCTGCGCGCGCGAACAGGCCGAAATCGAGCGCCGCGAGCGCCAGTACCGGGGCGCGCGCGCGCCGCTCAATCTGCATGGCCGGACCGCCATTCTGGTCGATGACGGCCTGGCGACCGGCTCGACCATGCGTGCCGCCGTCAAGGTCGCCCGCCTGCTGGGCGCGCGCCGGGTGGTGGCCGCCGTGCCGGTCGGCGCACCCGACAGTTGCGAGGCGCTGGCCAGCGAAGTCGACGAGCTGGTCTGCATCACGCAGCCGCCGCATTTCCGCGCCGTCAGCACCTGGTACCGCGCCTTCGATCAAACTCCCGATGACGAGGTCCAGGACCTGCTCGCAGTGGCCTGGCGTGCGCAGGAGAGCAGCAAGAGCAGTGGCGTGATGCCGGCTGGCGGCAGCGCTGTGGGCAATCCGTCGCCTCTCAACAACCAAGGAGAACACCATGCGAACCGACTCTGAACAGGATCTGCAAATGGGCAAATGGCTGGCCAGCGCCGCCGTTGGCGCCCTCGTGATGTATATGCTGGACCCGGAGCGCGGTGCCAGCCGCCGGGCCGAGTCGGTCGACAAGCTGCGCGCGCTCGGCCACCAGACCGGCCAGGCGCTCGACAGCGCAATGCAGAAAGTGCGCCCCGGTGCCACCGCAACGGAGCCCTCCACCCCGTTGGACACACAGCAGTCCAGCCCCCAGCAGTCCAGCCAGCCCGGCGAGTCCGCCGGCGTCAGTGCGCAAAGCACGGGCCTTGGCTCCCTGCTGGACGGGCCGGCCACCGGCATCAAGGCGATCGCGCGCGGCTTGCGCGAACGGTCCTGGGATCCCCAGGTCCGCACCGCTGCCCTGTGGGGCGGTGGCGCGCTCGGGCTGTTCAGCCTTGCCACCCGGCGTATGCCATTGGGGCTCATCGCCGGACTGGCCGGGGCGGTCCTGCTGGCGCGCCGCGCAAGCGGGCGCCCCATGGTCAACATGGCCGGCACCGCGGGCAAGCCGGTCACGATCGAAAAAACCCTCCGCATCGATGTGTCGCCGGAACAGGTGTACGACCTGTGGGCCAATTACGAAAATTTCCCGCGCTTCATGAACAATGTGCTTGAAGTACGCGACCTGGGCGGCATCCGCTCGCATTGGGTCGTCAAGGGTCCGGCTGGCACGCGCTTCGAATTCGATTCCATTCTTACCGAACGCAACCGGCCCGAACGGCTGGCCTGGCAAAGCGCGCCCGGCGCGGAAATCGAACAGTACGGCGAAGTGCGCATCGAGGAAGTGCGTGGCGGTTCACGCGCCACCGTCCGTCTCTCTTACAGGCCGCCGGCAGGCGCGGCTGGCGAAACTTTCGCCGAACTGGTCGGCCGCGACCCGCAGCGCCAGCTGGACGAGGATCTGCAGCGCATGAAGTCGCTGCTGGAACGCGGCAGTATTCCGGATGCCGCCGCCCAGGGGCGGCCATCGGACAGCAGATTCCTTCATTAGGGAATGGGATGGCACAGGCCATGTTCACCACTCGCAGCGCCAGTGCCGGCACGGCATTGCCGGCCCGGCAATTGCCAAGCCCCATAGCCCTGCATGGCGGCCCGGAGGACTACGATGCGCTGCTGGAGCTTATCGGTGACGCCCCGTATGTCTTGCTGGGCGAGGCGACCCACGGCACGCACGAGTTCTATGCCGAGCGTGCGCGCATCACCCGGCGCCTGATCGCGGAAAAGGGATTTGCCGCCGTCGCGGTCGAGGCAGACTGGCCGGATGCCTACCGCGTGAACCGCTATGTGCGCGCGCAGAGCCAGGACCCCGATGCCGCCGCCGCGCTGGACGGATTCAAACGCTTTCCAAACTGGATGTGGCGTAACACGGATGTCGTCGACCTGGTCGCCTGGCTACGCACCTGCAACGATGGGCGCGCACCCGACGCCAAAGCAGGCTTCTACGGACTGGACCTGTACAGCCTGTTCACCTCCATCGAGGAAGTTCTGCGCTATCTGGACCAGGTCGACCCGGCGGCCGCGCGCGAAGCGCGGGCGCGCTATGCCTGCTTCGACCACTACGGCGAAGACAGTCAACACTATGCCTACGCCACCGGCATCGGCATGTCCGAATCCTGCGAACAGGATGTGCTCGCTCAACTGCAGGATCTTCAACAGCGCCCCCGCGATTACATGGGCCAGGATGGCATCGATGCCGACGACGCATTCTTTTACGCCCGGCAAAACGCCCGTCTGATCAAAAATGCGGAAGAGTACTACCGCACGATGTTTCGCGGCCGTGTGTCCTCATGGAATCTGCGTGACATGCACATGGCCGACACGCTGGAAGCGCTGGCGCAGCACTTGTCCGCGCGCGACGCAAAGCCAGCCAAAATCGTCGTATGGGAACACAACTCCCATATCGGCGACGCACGGGCCACCGAGACCGGTCAGCTCGGCGAATGGACTGTGGGGCAATTGGCACGGGAACGCTATGGCGACCAGGCGTTTCTGCTAGGGATGACGACCTACACCGGCTGGGTCACGGCCGCATCGCGATGGGATGGTGTGGGCGAACGCAAGCGCGTGCTTCCGGCCTTGCCCGGCAGCTATGAGGACCTATTCCACCAAAGCGGCATGCCGCGTTTTCTGCTTGCGCTGGGCGAGAAAAGCCGGGCACTGAGCGCACTGCGCAAACGCCGGCTGGAACGGGCGATCGGCGTGCTCTATCTGCCGCATACCGAGCGTCAGAGCCATTACTTCAACGCATGCTTGCCCGCGCAGTTCGATGCCGTCATTCATATCGATGAGACGGAGGCGGTACGGGCACTCGAACCGGTCGGCCTTGCGTCGGAAGGCGACGCCCCCGAGACTTACCCGGCCGGTGTATGAGTGAATATTGCCTTGTGGCTACCGGGGATGCCCTGGCACTTGCAAACGCTGCCCGCTCAGGGAATGGCCGCACGAACACGCACCAACAGCCAGACCATCCGCTAACGCCTGGCATCGGGGTCGCGACCGCCGCACCGGTCGAGTATGGCCACGGCGCTGGCCGCAATGGCCGAATCGGCCGCCTGCACCGTTAGCACACAATGCCCGCGCTGCCGGGAATTTGCATAGTTGCGGTCATACGTGTGCTGTGCCGATTGCATCGGTAGATTGCCGACGGTGAAATTGCCCTGCACTGGTCCCGCTTCGTCATCGCGCACGCTCAAGTCCACCGACTCGCGCTCGAACCCTTCGTGCAGCAGAGCGTCCCGCGCGCGTTCGGCATAGTCGAAGACATCGAATACCCTGATGATTGCTTGCTGCATGGTGGCCTCCCGGGTCGACATGTCGTGACCCAAGAATAGCAAACATTCATCCACGACCCCGCCCCGTTACCGCGCAGACTCAAAGACCGGCAGCGCGGCACCGCTTGGCGATGCAGTGCCCGGCCCAGGAGTCCCTTAGTGCAGATCGTGCAGGCGCACCGGCCCGAATGCTTCCATGCCCGACGGCAGCTCTCCACCGGCGGCTTTCGCCCCCAGCGTACGCACCAACTGCGTCAGCTCTTCGTTCTGGATGAAACCTGCCGAGGAGGTAGCGGTGAGCAGCTTCTCCGGCGCCATCGAGCGCGCCACGGCCCAGCCCTGCACATAGTCCACCCCGATTTCGGCCAGGGTCTGCACCGTCGCCGTGTCTTCCGCCCATTCGGCGATGGTCTTCATGCCCAGATTGACCGCCAGGCTGACGATCGCTTCCACGATGGCCACGTTGGCCGGGTGGGCGTTGATGTTGACGATGAAATTGCCATCGATCTTCAACACATCGGCCGGCAATTCTTTCAGATACGAGAAAGAGGTATACCCCGCACCGAAATCGTCCAGCGCCACCTTCACGCCGAAATTGCGTACCTGGTCGATGAAGCGGCGCGTGTTGTCCAGATCGTGCAGGGCCACGCTTTCGGTAATTTCCATGCACAGACGACTGGCCACATGCACATGGCGCTTCAGGATGTCGATGGTGTCCTGCACAAAGCGCTCGTCATTCAGGGACGCGCCGGAAAGATTCATGCACACAAATTGCGTATTGCCCAGGCGCGCCGCGTGCTTGTCGATCCACGCCAGTGTCGTGCCCAGCACCCAGCGGTCGATCACGCCGGCGCGGCCGCTCTTTTCCGCCGCCGCGATGATCGGCCCGGCCGGCAGCACGCGTCCGTTGGCCTCGCGCATACGCAGCAGCACTTCGAAATTGAGCGACTCGGTCGGCGCCTTCAATGACATGATCGGCTGCATTTCGATAAACATGCTGGAAGTGGCGTCATTACCCGACAGCATTTCCACCAGATTGAGTTCGGCTTCGCGTTCCAGGAAGGCCGACGACTCACGGCCGTAGACCACCAGCCCTTCATGCTTGCCATCCTTGGCCTCACGGCAAGCACGGTCTGCGGTCGAGATTGCATCCTTCATCGGCATGCCGCTGCTCACTTCGATCAAGCCGATCGAGCCGCGCACGTGGAAGGCCTTGTCGCCAACCCGGTACGGCGTGGAGCTGATGCGTTCGACGATACCGCGGCAAATCAGGGTGGCCAGGGCGATGGTGGTATCGGGCATGACGATCACAAATTCGTCGCCGCCCACGCGGCCCACCTGCTGGCCGCCGGCCAGCATCATGCCGATGCGCTCGCACACCTGCTTGAGCACCTCGTCCCCGGCACTGTGGCCGAACAGGTCGTTGATCAGTTTGAAGCGGTCCAAGTCCAGATAGGCCAGCGCCAGCGGCTTGCCCAAGGCCAGCGGACCGGCCGCCTGCTGGAACATGCGTTCGATGCCGCGCCGGTTGAACACCTTGGTCAGCGGATCGTTATTGGCCATGAAGCGCAGCTGCTCGGTCGCCTTGGCCTGCTCGGTCGTATCCTGCAGCACCCCTTCGATCCTGCCGCGCGCCAAGGTGGCCCGCACCAGGAAGCGGCGCGACCCGTCGCGGTTCTCGATGTCGAGCTCGGCGTCGGTGACCGAATGCACCAGTTCGTGCAACTGGCTCCACACGCCTTCCGCGAAAAACTGTTTCCAGCGCGTGCGCCCGGCAACGATTTCACCGGTGCCCAGCATTTTGCGCAGGGCGGGGTTAGCACTGATAAAGTGGCCGTACACATCCAGGGTAAACAGGCCGACCGGCATCGCCTCGTAAGCGTGCTGCAGTTCCGCCTGGGCAGCGATGCGCTGCTGGGTTTCCAGGCGCATCTGCTCGGCCACGGCCAAGGCTGCCAGCAGGCTGGATGCGAGCGCCGCCGTGACGCTGTTGATTAAACCCATCAATTCGCGGATGCCCAGCGCCGCCGCGATCACTTCCGACAGCCCGGACACGAAGGTGACGCCGAACGAGGCGGCAAACCAGAACGCCACCCGGTTATTGGACTGAAAGATAATGCTGATCAAGCCCAAGGTCATCAGCACCAGCGCTCCGCCTGCCATCGGCCACATCAAGGGCAGGAACACGTTGTACGGCAGCACCACGGCCGCCACCAGCAATGGCAGGCACAGCCATTCGCAAATACGCAGGGGAATCCGGTAGCGTGTCCTGGCCAGCTCCTCGCGGAACAAGGTCAGGTACAAGGTCAAGGTGGTAATGCTGGCCAGGGCGATGGTCACCGAACGGCTCAGCAGCAGCCAGCGTTCCGGCACCGCCTGCCCCAGCCACTGGATATCCCAGCCGGCCGACAGCGCGCCAATGCGCAGATTCATGATCAGCCAGCCGGCAAACAGCACGTACAGCGGCTGGCGATTGATCACCGCCGTCACCAGCACGAACAAGGCCAGCACCACCATGCCGCCGTCCAGCAGCCCGGACTTGCGATGAAATTGCTGAACAGACAGTTCAAGCTGGTCAGCCGGCCATTGCAGAGCGCTCAGGCGGGCAGGACCGGCAAAGCTGCCCCGGCACAGCACGTTTTCCGGCCCCTGGCGTTCGAGTTGGAGCGCAAAGCCGGCCTTGAGCGGCGCCAGCGCACCTTCCGACCCGCTGCGCGAGGAGCTGCCCAACAGTTGCAAGCTGGCGGCATCCCAGCAGCTCAGTTCCAGAGCGTGGCGCGAGGGAAATTCCACGGTGACACTATTATCCGCATCGCCGCGCGAGGAAAAACTGAACCAGATCGGCTCGCTTTTGAGTTTGGTATCGTACACCGTGACCGGGCGGACCCGGGTCAGCAGGGTGCGCGCCTGCTCCGGCGTCAGGGCCTGTTCCCCTTCGGGCTGCACATGCAGCAGCATCTGGCGCTCGCCATTGGCGACGTAAGGATCGTTCCAGACCGCCAGGGCCACCAGCGATACCAAGGCGATAACCACAGGCACGCCGTAAAAAGACAGCAGGCGTAGAGTGGCCTCGAGGGCGCGGTGGGCGCGTCCCGGCGGCGGCAAGCGCGACGTAGACAGCGGCTGTGACATAACGGTATCCGGCAGCGGGGTCAAACGGATCCATCCATTGTATGCGCAATGGACGGGGCAATCCGGCAAGGATACAGTTTTACAATGATGCCGTCATGCAATATTTGATCAAACTGTAGCCATTTTGTAAAAGCCCTGTCCGGAAACCACCGCCGGGGCGGCCAAACCGGCATTTTTAGACGGAATTTGTACCGTATGGCGGGTTGTGATATCGATATCGGGATGGCGCGTGTGCCGGAAAAATCCCAGCAAGGGATGCTTGGCCGCTTCCCAGCGCTCCTCGCCGGTGCGGATGTCGAACGCCATGACCCGGTGCGGCAGGTTGCCGACGTGGCGCAGTGGAATGAATGCCTTGTTGGCGAAGACATCGGTAAACAACAGCTGCTCGTACTGGCGGTCGATCGGTGCGCGGCCCGTCACCACCGCGTACTCGATGCCGTTTTCCTCGCAATACGAAAAGCACGCCTTGATCAGGGCAGTCTTGACCAGGTGACCGACGCGGCCCTCGCCCACGCCCAGGCGGGTCACTTCGGCCAGGCGGCGGGTCTGCAGCCACAGCGGCAGCGCCACCGATTCCTCCAGATGCAGCGGCTGCAGCAGGTTGGTCTGGATGCGCGTGCTGCCCAGCGGCGAACCGTCCAGTTTCGATTCCGCCAACAGCACCACCACGTCGCTGTCGTAATCGGCTTCTTCCGGCACGGTCAGCGTTTGCGCAAACGCCGGGACATGGCGCGCATAGGCCGCATGCCGCACTTTGACCGCCTTGAGCATGTCGGCCTCGGTGGAGACGCGCCGGATCGTGAACGGCAGCCGTTCAACCGGTCCGGCGTCGGCAGCCTCGGGAGTGATCGCGGCAACATGGGCCATAAGGCGCTCGGCGGTATCGGACAGGGAAACATGCTCCATTTCGTACTCCTTAATGCAAGATGGTGGTAGATGAGTTGTTGGAATAATTATGTTCCCATAGGACAATTTTCAAACTAACAAATAAAGCCGCCTTTCCACTTCTGTTTGCGGGAAGAAAGAATGCTCTGCCGCAACCACCATCGCCCGCCTGTTATACTGCTGGCCTTTCAGCCAACATCGTGATGGATACAAGCATGAGCGCACTGCCTCCCTGCCCCGCCTGCAATTCGGCGTTCACCTATGAAGACGGCGGCTTGCTGGTATGCCCGGAGTGCGCGCACGAATGGCGGACCGGCGACGATGCCGTTGCCGAGGAAGGCGCGCGCGTCTACCGCGACAGCGCGGGAAACCTGTTGCAGGACGGCGATACCGTGACGGTGATTAAGGACTTGAAACTGAAGGGCGGCGGCGGCACCGTCAAGATGGGTACCAAGGTCAAGAACATCCGCCTGGTCGACAGCGACCACGACATCGACTGCAAGATCGACGGCTTCGGCGCCATGAGCCTGAAGACCGGGTTCGTCAAAAAAGTCTGAACGGCGCGGCCGCGCGCGGCCGGATCAGTCGGGCGCGCACTTCACGCCGATGACGTCGTTGTACTCGCCCTGGCGCCAGAACGTCGCGCGCCAGCGGTAGGTTCCCGGCCCGATGAACAGCAATTCCCACTCGCGCATCCCGGCAGGAATGCCGGTCAATGCGTCATCGTAGCGGATGACCAGCATGGTCGCGGTCTCGCGCACCACCTGCGCGCCGTACTCGCGCACCTGCTGGCCGGTACCGATTTTCCAGCTGCGGTCGAGTTGAAAGCTGAGGTGCTTGCGGTCCGCGCTGAGCGCGAAGCGGTGATGGACATTGTCGGCGCGGCAGCCGAACCGGTTGTTCACGCTCTCGGCCCACTGGCCGGCCAACAGGGAAGTATCGAAGGCCTGGGCGGCGGCCCCGCCACAGGCCAGCGCCAGCATGGCGCCATGGAACACGGACGATAAACGCATGTGGAGCGGGTAGAAAGCGAAGGTGGCCGATCATACCGCATCGGCCCCGTTGCGCCTACGGCTACGCCGCTTCGCGCGCGCGCGTCTCGATCAGGATCTGCTTGATCTCCGGGACGCACGAACCGCAGTTGCCGCCGGCCTTGACGCAGGCGGTCACTTCGGCCACGGTCTTCAGATCCTGCGTGCGGATCGCATTGCAGATGGTATTGCGTCCCACCCCGAAGCACGAACACACGGTCGGTCCGGTATCTTCGCGCTTGCCCAGCGACTGCCCGGCCAGCAGGCCGGCCCGGTCGGCCAGGCTGAGCGACTCGTTCGAAAACAGACTGGCCAGCCAGGCGCGCGAAGGCAGATCCGGACGCGGCGAGATGAACACGCACTGCTCGATGCTGTCGCCCACCACGTGCACGGCGCGGTACACGCCTTCGCTGCTGTCCTCATACTCCAGCCAGTCGGCATCGTCGGCATCGACCTTCAGTAACGCGCGCGCCCACGCCGCCTTGTCTTTCACCTGGCTGCGGCCAGCCATCTCATAGCGCGCAAAACCGCGCCCCTGCACGCGCGTCCAGTGCGCCACCTCGTCCAGAGCCAGCTCGGTACGCGACAGCACGAAGGCGTGCCAGCTCACCCCGAAGCGCTCGACGATCACCGGCGTGTGCTTGAACTCGGGCTCGCCCGACACCGGATCGACCGCCGGATTGACGACCGTGCCCACGCGCGCGTCCGACGCCGTCTGGCCGTTCCAGTGGATCGGAATGAACACCCCGCCGCGTGCAATGCCGCCGCTGTGCTGCACCCGCGCCACCATCGCGCCCCACTGGCTCGACACCCGCGCCAGCTCGCCCTCGCGCACGCCGCACAGCAGCGCATCCTGCGGATGCAGGTCGATGAACGACTCGGCCACGTGATCGGCCAGGCGCGGCGATTTGCCGGTGCGCGACATGGTATGCCACTGGGCGCGCACCCGCCCGGTATTGAGCACCAGCGGATACTCGGAATCGGTCTTGTTGGCCGGCGCGCGCGGCGTGGTGG
>CBFGOU010000023.1:0-17743 GCA_965650445.1 uncultured Oxalobacteraceae bacterium
GGCCCGAGACCGCCGCCAAGGAGGCCAGACTCGACAAAATCACCTACACCGAAACGGTCGATTATCCGGCCACCGTGAAGTTCGCCGCGGGCGCGTTCAATTGGCGCGTGGCGGTCGGAGACCAGGTACGGGTCATTGAATTCGAATCCGGCGTAACCACGCTTGCCGCCGAGCTGAGCGCCGAAGAAATGACCTGGTCGCGCTCCCTGCCGGTCGCGGACGACCAGATCAGGGCCTGGTTCGGCACCAGCGCGCCGCTGCTGGCGGCCAGGCCGGCCAAGCGCGAACGCAACACCCTGCCTGTCAAGTTCATGTGGTGGATCGTCGGCCTGAACTTCATCCCGCTGATGGCCAACTTCTGGCAAACCGCCATCATCGTCGTGATTGCGCTGTTCGCGCTGTTCTTCCCGCCCGGCGTGTTCGGCAACGACGACTGAGGAGCGCCATGAACTTTAAATACTTCGTTTATGCCCTGTTCGTGACCATCGTCGCGACCGCCGTCAGCTGGGTCGGCATGATCGGCTCATCATCCAATTCAGGCGCAGGCAGCAGCTACAGTTCGCACAGCGGCGGTGGCGGCAGCTGGGGTGGCGGTTCCAGTGGCGGCGGCCACAAGTGAGTACAGCGCACCACGCATCCGGCATTCACCTGCTGGCCGATTTTTACGGCATCGACCCCGCCAGGCTATGCAGCGTGGAAGCCATCGACCGCCTGCTGCGCCAAAGCGCCGAAGCGGCTGGCGCGCGCATCCTGCACAGCCACTTCCACAGCTTCGGCGAAGCCCAGGGCGTCACCGGCGTGGTGCTGCTGGCCGAATCGCATATCTCGATTCACACCTGGCCGGAGACCGGTTTTGCGGCGGCCGATATTTTCATGTGCGGGAATGCCCGGCCCGAGCTGGCGATGCAGGTGATCGAACTGGCTCTGATGCCGGCGTCGCGCGTCATGCAGCGCATTGAGCGCGGACGCTGAAGCGGAAGCTGCGTGTGAGGCGCTGGCCTGGCGCCAGCACCGTCAAGCCGTGACGTTCGGGGCCGCCCTGCAGATTGTGCGCATTGATCAGGTGGTCGACCGGCTCGAAGCAAAAGAATTGCGCGCCTGGCGGCGTATAGACAATATAAAAGCGTGCGTCCGACTCGATGGCCATCTGCAGGCCGCGCTCCGGCCAGCGCACCAGCGCCTTGCCGTCCCAGCCTTCGAATACATGGTCGATGGTGTCAGGCGGCAGTTCGCGCGCGTGCTCGAACGACCATTCCGCGGGCACCTGGTCGGCATGCACCGGCAGCTTGCCGGGGCCGGGCTGCCAGATCGCCCGTGCCGCCGCCTGCAAGGTCACATCCGGCGTGCGCGGCAGGTAGGGATGCAGGCCAAGCCCGAACGGCAGCGCGCACTGGCCGGCGTTGGTCACGTCGAGCGTGACGTCGAGTGTGGCGCCGTCCAGCGCATAGCGGATGCGCGCGTCAAAGGAAAAAGGATTGCCGAGCCGTTCCAGTACCAGCTGTGCCTGGGTGTCGGACTGCTCGCGCACATCCCACCCGAACTGCCAGCCTTCGCCGTGAATGGGATAGGCGTCGCCTTCGCGATTGGGTGCGATGGGATGGTGCACGCCCTCGAAGCTGAAGCCGCCGGCAAGGCGGTTCGACCACGGCACCAGCACGAAGCAGGCCAGCTGGTTGACGCGCGGAGGTAGTCCATCAGGCGTGTAGGGGCGCAGTACCGGAACGGCCCCGCCCTGCCCGAGATAATCGAGCCGCGCAAGGCCGGCGCCCGACTGCGGAACAATCTCCGCACACAGGCTGGCATTGCGCAGCACGATGGACTGCATGGTCTTACTTGTACTGCGGGGTGGTCAGCAAAAAGCCGCCGCCCTGGTAGATCGTGGTGACGTCGTCCTTGGCGGGATACTCCGCGCTGTCCGGGAACTTGTGCGCGAATTTGGCCGAGCTGTCCTTCGGTACGAAACCCAGGTGACGCGCGTGACGGTCATCCCACCAGACCGAATCGTTGTCCGACACGCCGAAGGCGATGGTGTGGCCGACGCGGCGCGCGAACAGCGAGCAGCGCAGCGCTTCGACCAGGTCGTCCAGGCTCAGGTAGGTCGACATCATGCGCTTGTCCTTCGGCTCCGGGAAGCACGAGCCGATGCGCAGACACACGGTTTCGATGCCGAAGCGGTCGTAATAAAAGCGCGACATGGCTTCGCCGAACACCTTGCTGATGCCGTACATGCCGTCCGGACGCAGCGGCATTTCGGCATCGACCAGGTCGGTGGTCTTGTAGTAGCCCATGGTGTGGTTCGAGCTGGCGAACACCACGCGCTTGACGCCGCACTTGTGCACCGCTTCGTACAAGTTGGCCACGCCGATGATGTTGGCCTGGTTGATGTCCTCGAACGGCGCCTCGACCGAGATACCGCCGAAGTGCAGGACCGCTTCCACGCCTTCCATCAGCTTGAGCACGGCGGCCTTGTCGGCCAGGTCGCATTGAATGACTTCTTCGCCCTCGCCGGCCGGGCCGGCATCGGCCAGATCCGACAGCACGACCACGTCGGCCCAGGGCTTGATACGCTCGCGCAGCTGGCGGCCCAGGCCACCGGCAGCGCCGGTCAGAAGAATGCGTTTGAATGGTTTAGTCATGATCAGGTCACAGGTGCAGGATTGAAAAGGGTCAGTGCGTTGTGCAGCTTCCAGTGCTCGGCCCAGGTCTTTTTACCGCTGGCGACGTCCAGCAGGAGCTTGAACAGTTCCCAGCCCACGTCTTCGATGGTGGCTTCGCCGCTGGCGATACGGCCCGCGTTCACGTCCATCAGGTCGTGCCAGCGGCGCGCCAGGTCGTTGCGCGTGGCGACTTTGATGACAGGGACTTCGGCCAGGCCGTAGGGAGTGCCACGGCCGGTGGTGAACACGTGCAGGTTCATGCCTGCCGCGAGCTGCAGTGTACCGCAAATGAAGTCGCTGGCGGGAGTGGCCGCGTAGATCAGGCCCTTCTGCTTGAGCTTCTCGCCCGGCGCCAAGACCCCGGTGATGGCCGAGGAGCCCGACTTGACGATCGAGCCCATGGCCTTCTCGACGATGTTCGACAGGCCGCCCTTCTTGTTGCCAGGGGTGGTATTGGCGCTGCGGTCGACCCCGCCGCGCTTGAGATAGGCGTCGTACCAGGCCATTTCGCGGATCATCGCGTCGGCCACGTCGGCGTCGACGGCGCGCGAGGTGAGCTGGTCGATCCCGTCGCGCACTTCGGTCACTTCGGAGAACATCACGGTGCCGCCGGCGCGCACGATCAGGTCGGTGGCAAAGCCCACTGCGGGGTTGGCGGTCACGCCGGAGAAGGCATCGCTGCCGCCGCACTGCACGCCCACCACCAGATCCGAGGCCGGACAGGTTTCGCGCCTGCGGGCGTTGAGTTTTTCGAGGTGGACTTCGGCCTGGCGCATGATGGAGTCGATCATCGACATGAAGCCGATATGGGCTTCATCCTGCAGGCACACCTGGGCCGGGTCGCCGCCGCTGGCGATCGGGATCGACCCTTTGGGGAACAGGCGGGTTGGCTGCAGTTTTTCGCAGCCCAGCGAGACGACCATGGCCTGGCCGCCAAAATTCGGATTCTGGCTGATATTGCGCAGCGTGCGGATCGGGATCTCGGCGCCGGGCGCGTCGATCGCCACGCCGCAGCCGTAGGTATGCTCCAGCCCGACCACGTCGTCGACGTTCGGGTACTTCTTGAGCAGCTCATCCTTGATGCGCTGGACCGCGAATTCGACCACGCCTGAGACGCACTGCACGGTGGTGGTGATGGCCAGGATGTTGCGCGTACCGACCGAGCCGTCGGCATTGCGGTAGCCTTCGAAGGTGTAGCCTTCCAGCGGCTCCATGGCGGGCGCCTTGCGGGTGGCGATCGGCAAACCTTCGAGCTCGCGCGCACCCGGCATGCGCAACACCGCTTCGGCCACCCAGCTGCCGCGCGGCAGCGCCTTGGCGGCGAAGCCGATGGTGACGTTATAGCGCAGCACCGAATCGTTCTCGGCCAGATCGGTCAGCGCGACCTTGTGTCCTTGGGGAATGGCATCGACCAGCACCAGACCGTCCGGGAAAACCGTGCCCGCAGGCAAGCCTCCGTCGTTGACGACGATGGCGACGTTGTCGTTCGGATGCATGCGGATGTACAAGGGAGTTTTGGTGGTGTCTGTCATGCGAAAGCCTTAAGGTGCGGTCGGCTTCCGTTTTGTTGGCCCGACCGCAGTATTGAAACGCAGGGCCAGTATGCCACTTTTCACGATAATTGGCTAGTCCAGGATCGCATTTTGGTCCGACCACTTTGATTTGGTCATACCAGAGAACGATGAAAACCTTGCCATGGGGCACATGCACAAGGTGACACCGGCTCAATGAGGGTCGGCAATTATAGCGCCAACATACAACCCGGGCATTCAGCCTCCGGCGCTTCCCGTCGAGTGATGTAATGACGCTACAAACCGCTATAATCGTTAAACAGTTTATCGATTTATAACCTTTACAACAGGTACCCGACCATGTACCAGACTACCCCTGGCCTGCCAAAAGCACTGGGCCATCTGCGCATCCTCGACCTGACCCGGGTACTGGCCGGGCCATGGTGCGCGCAAAACCTCGCCGACCTGGGCGCGGACGTGATCAAAATTGAACGGCCCGGCTGTGGCGACGATACCCGCGCCTGGGGGCCGCCGTACGCCAGGGATGCGGACGGCAAGGACACCAGCGAATCGGCCTATTACCTGTCGGCCAACCGCGGCAAACGCTCCGTGACCGTCGATATCGCCAGCGCAGAGGGGCAGGCGCTGATCCGCGAGCTGGCCCTGGTCTCCGACGTGGTGCTGGAAAACTACAAGGTCGGCCAGCTCAAGCGCTACGGGCTCGACTATGAATCGCTGAAAGCCATCAAGCCCGACATTGTTTACTGCTCCATCACCGGTTTCGGCCAGGATGGCCCCTACGCCCACCGTTCCGGTTACGATTTCCTGATCCAGGGCATGGGCGGCCTGATGTCGGTAACCGGCGAACGGGACGACCTGCCCGGCGGCGGGCCGCAAAAAGCCGGCGTCGCCCTGACCGACCTCATGACCGGCATGTACGCCACCGTCGCCGTCATGGCCGCCCTCACCCACCGCGACCGCACCGGTGAAGGACAGTACATCGACATGGCCCTGCTCGACACGCAGGTAGCCATGCTGGCCAATGTCGGCAGCAATTACCTCAACAGCGGCAAGCCGCCCAAGCGCTGGGGCAACGCGCATGCCAATATCGTCCCCTACCAGAGCTTCGCCTGTGCGGACGGCCACATCATCGTGGCGGCCGGCAACGACAGCCAGTACCAGAAGTTCGTCGAAGCCGGCGGCCGGCCGGAACTTGCCACCGATTCACGCTTCGCCACCAATCCGCAGCGTGTCAGCAACCGCGACCTGCTGGTGCCGCTGCTGGCCGACATGGTGCGCACGCGCTCGCGCGCCGACTGGATCGCCCGGCTCGAAGCGGTTGGCGTGCCGTGCGGCCCCATCAACAACGTTGCCGAGGTGTTCAACAACCCGCAGGTGCAGGCGCGCCAGGCAGCCGTCGACCTGCCCCACCCCCTGGCAGGCAAGGTCAAGCTGGTGCGCAGCCCGATGCGCCTGTCCGTGACACCGGCCCTGGCCGAACGCGCGCCGCCCCTGCTGGGGCAGCACACCGATGAGGTCCTGCGCGAACTGCTAAGGCGCAGCGACGAGGACATCGCCCGCCTGCGCGCCCAAGGGGCGATCTAGCCTAGTGCAACTGGTGTTTTAGGTCCGACAACTCGTCGTGCACGCGGGTGACCGCTTCTTTCAGCCGCGGCTCCATCTGCGCCTCGGTGCGGCATACCCGCTTGGCTTCGTCGCCGATACTTTCAAGATCGTCGACACACTGCACGATGCGTGCCTGATCGCTCGACTGCAACACCTGCCTCGCCGCGCTGGTTTCGCGGTCGAGCCGCTCTATGCAGTCCTTCAATTGTGACGGCGCATTAGATGCGCTCTGGCATGCCTGGTTGGCCTGGCCAATGGCTTGCTCGATACTGCTAAACCGTTGTTGGATTTCGTTTGCCTGCAGCATGATCATCTCCTATCTCTACACTAAAAGACACGCGACGTGCCATCCGTTTTAGACCACGGCCGCAGCCATTAGTTGCGTCTAGATTGGCATGGCAAAGCGATAGCCGACCCCGTAGACCGATTGCAGGCAGTCCACATCCGGAAGTCTGCCGGCCAGTTTGCGGCGGATGTTCTTGACGTGCGAATCGACCGTGCGGTCGTTGATGTCGCGCTGGTCCTCGTGGGCGAAATCGAGCAGTTGCTGGCGCGAATAGACCCGGTCGGGATTGTCGATCAGCTCGGCCAGGATGCGGAATTCCACCGGCGTCAGATTGAGCGCCACGCCGCCGTGCAGCACGCGCATGGTGGCGCGCTCGACCACGAAGGCGGCAGGTTCGGCTGGCGTGCCGCCCGCCAGCGCGGCCCGGCGCAGATGGGCGCGCACGCGCGCCACCACCTCGCGCGGACTGAACGGCTTGCACACGTAATCGTCGGCACCGCTGTCCAGGCCGAGCAGGCGGTCGATCTCGTCGACCCGCGCGGTCAGCATGATGATCGGCACCTGCGAAAAGCCGCGCACCGCGGCGCAGACGGCAATGCCGTCCATCTCCGGCAGCATCAGGTCCAGCACGATCAGGTCGGGGTGCGCGGCGCGCGCCTGTTCGACCCCGCTGCGGCCATCGGCCACGTGGGTGACGCGCCAGAGCGCGGCCTGGAAGTAGTCGGTCAGCAGCGCGGCGATCTTGGCGTCGTCTTCGACAACGAGGATGTGGGGTACGGTAGTCATGGTGATTGGAGCGGAAGGCGAAGGAGAATGCGCACGCCGCCCAGCGGCGACGGCGCGGCGTCGATGGTGCCGCCATGCGCGTCGGCCAGCGCGCGGCAGATCGACAGTCCCAGGCCGCTGCCGCCGCGCTCGCGCGAACGGGCGGCATCGACCCGGTACAGGCGGTCGAACAGGCTGGCATGCGCGCCATGCGGCACGCCCGGTGCGCTGTCCTCGATTGTCAAGACTGCCCAGGGGCCGTGCGCAGCGAGCTTGACCTCGATGCGCCCGCCCCGGTCGGTGTAGCGCACGCTGTTTTCCAGCAGATTGAGGACCACCTGGGTCAGCCGGCCCGGATCGGCGTTCACCGTCAGCGCCTGGTCCGGCAGCGACCAGTCCAGCGCCAGGCCGGCGGCGGCGGCGCGGGCGCGGTAGCGTTCCAGCAGCGGCGCCAGCAAAGCGGCCAGCCCGGTCGGCGCCCAGTCGAAATGCAGGTCGCCGGCGTCGGCCAGCGCCAGCTGGTACAGGTCGTCGACCAGCTTGTTCAAGCGCAGCACTTCGGTGTGCAGCGATTGCATCGCGGCGGGATCGGCCTTGCGGATGCCGTCGATCAGCGCTTCGATTTCGCCTCGGATGACGGTCAGCGGCGTGCGCAGCTCGTGCGAGATATCGGCCATCATCTTGCGGCGCTGCTGCTCGCTCTCTTCCAGCGCCTGCGCCATCGCATTCACGTGCAGCGCCAGCTCGGCCAGTTCGTCGCGCGATAGCAGCGGCGCACGCGCGTCGAACTGGCCGCGCGCGAGACGCGCGGTCACTTCGCGCAGGGCCGCCACCGGCCGCAGCAGATGGCGCGCCAGCCACAGCGCCAGCAGCACCGAGGTGAAGATCAGAAGGCCCGCGAGGATGGCGATATCGCGCATCTGTTCGCGCAAGAATCCGGTGGCGCTGGCGTCGGCGCCCGTGGCCTGGCGCAATGGCCGCAGCCGCAGCGTCGCCACGGTCTTGCCGTCCACGACAATCGCCCTGTCCACCCCTTCCGGCCACTCGTGAGGGCCCATCAGCACGTCGCCGCTGGCGTCGCGGATCGACACGCGCCCGGCAAAGCCCATCGGATCGCGCACGCCCGGCGGTGGCGCGGCGCGTTCGGGCGGACCGTCCGGGCGTTCGGGCGGCGGGCCGTCGTCTTCGCGCGGCGGTGGTGGCCGGCGCTGGCCGTCGCGCGGCGGCGGACCGCGCCGGCGGCCGTCGAAATCGGTGTGGATCTGCGGCGTCATCTGGTCGAGCACTTCGCGCAGCGCGCGCGGCTGGCGCCGCAGCCACTCGAAATTGCCTTCCTGCCGGTAGCGCGCGGCCAGCAGATCGCGCAGCTGGTCCAGGTCCTGCGCCTGCATGTCGTTCAGATAGACGATGAAGCCGCGCTTGAGGTTCGAGCTGGTCACGTAGGCCATGGTGCCCACGCAGACGATGACGATGGCGATCACGGCCAGCGCAATCTTGCGGGCGATCGTCAGGCGGATAACGGAATGACCGGGAGTGGACAAGGCAGGCGGACCTTCGCAATCGGGGCGAACAGAGGAGTATCGCCGCCGATTATGAAGCGATTATGGAGAAAGCACCAAGTTTTTACCTGGCGGGGCGAGCGCCGGATGGGGCGCGAGCGTGCGCAGCTTGATGGCGATGGCCAGGGCAATGGCCAGCAGCGCCGACAGAAACGCGACCACGCCGCCCCAGCCGCCTTGTTGCCAGAGCAGGCCGCAGCCCGATCCCACCACGCCGGAGCCCGCATAATAGAAAAACAGATACAGCGCGGAGGCGAGCGCCTGCTGGCCTTGCGCGCGCCGGCCGACCCAGCTGCTGGCCACGGAATGCGAGGCGAAAAAGCCGAACGTGAACATGGCCATGCCCAGCACGACCAGCGCCAGCTGCGACGCCATCGTCAGCAGCAGGCCGCCGAACATCAGCAGCATCACCAGCCACAGCACGTTGCGGCGCCCTACCCGGTCGGCCAGCCGGCCCGCCCACACGGCGCTGAAGATCCCCAGCAGGTACAGCACCGACAGCGCGCCGACAATGCTCTGCCCGAGATGAAATGGCGCCGCCAGCAGGCGGTAGCCGATGTAGTTGTACATGCTGACGAATACGCCCATCAGCACGAACGCCAGCGCGTACAGCCATGGCAGGCCGCCGTCCGTCAGATGGGCGCGCGCGCCCTCCAGCATGGCCGTCCAGCCGCCGGCGGCCGGCCGGGCACGGGTGGACGCGGGCAGGCAGCGGCCAAATTCCCAGGCCGCGTACAAGCCCATCGCCCCCATCGCGCCCAAGGCCAGGCGCCAGGACCACAGGTCGCTGATCAAGGACGTCACCACCCGGCCGGCCATCCCGCCCAGGGCCGAACCGGCGATGTACATCCCCATCGACAGGCCGAGCGAACTGCCTTCGATTTCCTCGCTGAGGTAAGCCATGGCCACCGCCGGCATGCCGCCCAGCGCAATGCCGAGCACCGCGCGCGCGGCCAGCAGCGCGGGAAAGCCGGGCGCCAGTGCGGCCAGCAGGGTGCAGGCGGCGGACGCGCCCAGGGCGACGGTCATCAGGCGCTTGCGGCCAAGGCGCTGCGCCAGCGCGCCGCTGCCGATCAGGGCCAGCGCCAGGGCCAGCGTGGAGATCGACAGCGCCCAGCTGCTTTGGGCCGGCGTCAGCGCGAACTCGGCGGCGAACACCGGCAGCAGCGGCTGCACGCAGTACAGCAGAGCGAATGCCGAGAAGCCGCCCACCAGCATGGCGCGGTTGATGCGCTTGAAAGCGGCGGTTCCGGCGGCGGCGGGTGTGGTGGACATGGCAAGCTTTCCTCGATTCGTCAGGACTCATCTTAGGATTGCATGTTAATACTGTCCAATATATATTGAAGGCGTCTCTTATCTAAAAAAATAGATTACCGATGGAGCTGCGCCACCTCCGCTATTTCATCGCCGTCGCCGAAGAGCTGCACTTCACCCGTGCCGCCGAGCGCCTGCACATCGGCCAGCCGCCGCTCAGCCACGCCATCCAGATGCTCGAAGCCGATGTCGGCGCGCAGCTGTTCGAGCGTACCCGGCGCTGGGTGCGTCTGACCGAAGCGGGCAAGCTGTTTCTCGACGATGCGCGGCGCATCCTGGCCTTGTCCGAGCAGGCGACCGAGACCGCCCGGCGCGCGCAGCGCGGCGAAGCCGGCGAACTGCGCATCGGCTTTACGTTCTCGACACCGCTCACGCCCCTGTTCGCGACCGTGATCAACCGCTACCGCCAGGCGTTCCCGGCGGTGTCGCTGACCTTGCACGAGATGGCGACCTTGCCGCAGATCGACGCGCTGGCTCAGCGCACGCTCGATCTGGGCTTCATGCGGCCGGTGGAAAACGTCATCCCGCCCTCGCTGGCCTTGACCACGCTGCGCAAGGACCCGCTGGTGGCGGTGCTGCCGGCCGGGAGCGCGCTGGCGGCAAAAAAGTCGGTGACCATCGCCGACCTGGCCGACATGGCCTTCGTGATGTATCCGCAAAACGCCGGCACCGGCATCTACTCGCAGATCTTCCGCCTGTGCCGCGACGCCGGCTTCGTGCCGCGCATCGCCCAGGTGGCCGGCGAAGCGTCCACCATCATCGGGCTGGTGGCGGCCGGCTGCGGCGTGTCGGTGCTGCCGGCCTCGTTCGACCGGATCCGCATGGACGGCGTGGCCTACCTGCCGATCCGCGACAAGGCCGCCACCACCATGCTGCTGCTGGCGCAGCGCAGCGGCGAACAGGCGCCGCTGGTGGAGGCCTTCGTCAAGCTGGCCACGGCGGCGGCGCGCGAATAGTTTGCGCCAGCTTCGCCGGCCTTCATCATTGCTTCACAATTGGCGGTCAATCTTCGCTCCATCGAACCACGATGGAGCTGAACATGATCACTTCCCGCCGCACTGTGCTGCACCTTGTCTTGCTGCTGACGCCTGGCCTGTCGGCGCTGGCGGCACCGGTCCCGCTGGCCAATCCCGAGGGCAGCGCGCTGACCGTCAGCACCCTCGGCGATATCGACCGCAGTAATCCCTTTTTCCGGCCGATGGGCAATGGCCGCTCCTGCGCCACCTGCCACCAGGAGGCCGAAGGCTGGAGCGTGACCCCGCGCGGCCTGCAGGCGCGCTTTGCGGCCAGTGGCGGTAACGATCCGGTGTTTCGCCTGGTCGATGGGGCCAATTCGCCGGTCGCCCCTGCCGCCACCCTGGACCAGAAGCGGCTGGCCTACAGCATGCTGCTGACCAAGGGCGTGATCCGGGTCGGCCTGCCGGTGCCGGCGGGGGCCGAATTCGCGCTGGTGCGCAGCGACGATCCGTACGGCTTCGCCAGCGCCCGCGAGCTGTCGCTGTTTCGCCGTCCGCTGCCGAGCACCAATCTGAACTTCGCGGCCAGCGTCATGTGGGACAGCCGCGAGACCCAGCAGGATGCCGCCTCCTCGATCTGTATCCTGGATGCGCGTCCGGCGCAGTGCTTTGCCACGCTGGAGGCGAACCTGCTGCGCCAGGCCAGCAACGCGGTGACGGGACATGCGCAGGCGGTGCAGGGACTCGGTGCGGCCGATCAGCGGGCCATCGTCAACTTCGAAAAATCGCTGGCGACGGCGCAGATCACCTCGAATGCCGCGGGCAATCTGAGCGAGGCGGGCGCACAGGGCGGGCCGGCGCGCCTGGCGGCGCAGCCGTTCTACTTCGGGATCAACGATGTGCAGGCAGGCGACTATCGTACGCGCGCGCCGTTCAATCGCAATGCGTTCAACCTGTTCGGTTCGTGGCGTGCGCAGACCGGGGCACGGGCATCGGTGGCGCGCGGCGAGGCTATCTTCAACAACCGGCCGATGAACATTAGCCAGGTGGCGGGATTCAGCGATGTGCTGCGCCTGCCGCTGCAGCGTGGCACCTGCACCAGCTGCCACAATGCGCCGAACGCGGGTTCGCATTCGGTGGCGCGGCTGTTCAATACGGGTGTCGCGGCGGGCGCGCTGCGTACACGCGATATGCCGCTCTACACCTTGCGCAACAACGCTACCGGCGAGGTGGTGGAGACGACCGATCCGGGGATGGCCATGGTGAGCGGCAGGTGGGCCGATGTGGGCAAGTTCAAGACGCCCAATCTGCGCGCGCTGGCGGCACGCGCGCCCTACTTTCATGACGGCTCGGCGCGCGACCTGGAGGGCGTGGTGCGGTTTTACGACCGCCGTTTCCGGATGGGTTTGACAGCGCAGGAGACGGCGGATCTGGTGGCGTTTCTGAAAGTGCTTTAACAGCGTCAGGCGTAGTCGGCGTCCAGTTCGGAGCCGGCGTAGTTCTCCAGCTCGGCGAACAGGGTCTTCATCGCCGCGCGGGTCCTGATCTTCTGGATCACCGTGCAATGGGTGCGGTAGGTGTCGATCCGTTCGGCGATGACGGGCTGGTGCTGGGCCGGGATTTTTTCCAGCAGCTGGGCCCAGCCGGCCTCGAAGTCGGGCTTATTCTTGCGCACCGATTTGACCAGCGCTTCGAACTCTTTCTGCCCGGTGCGCGCCACGATCCGGCCGCCGCCTTCGATGGCGAAAATGATGGCCAGCGCGATCACGCCCTCCGCATTCAGGTCGGCGTCGTTGATCGGACCGGCGTAGTGATGGCGCCGCAGCCAGGACGCCGCACGCACGATCGCCTGGGCCGCCTTGCGCTGCCTGAACTGGCCGTCGTAACGCGCATACCCATCCCAGTTTTCGCCCGGATCGGCATAGCACAGGTCGACGAACAATTCCTTCAGGCGGCGCTGCGCGTACACCGGGTCCTGGTCGTATTCGCCGACCAGCGTATCCTCGGGCAGCGCGGCCAAATCCTTGATCAGCCGGAAGCCAGCCTGAAACGCATGTTCGGCGCCTTCGTCGATAAGGAAGTCGAGCGCGTCGTCGTCGCTTTCATGCGTGAGCAGATGGTCGAGCCCCAGCGAGACACCGCCAACCGTGAGGAAGTAGGCGCGCTGGATGCCTTCGGCGGTGCGCTCGTTGGTGAATTTCTCGGCCACCATGGCGGTGATGCCGGCCAGCTCGTCGGCCAGGATGATCGCTTCGTCGCCGATGTCGCGCTTGGCCATGCAACGGATCGCCCGCACCAGCCGCGGCAGGCGTTCTACTACGAGTGCTGGAAGCATCGTCGCTGCGCCCCCGCTCACGAGAAAATGCCCGTGCCGATGCTCTTGCGCGTGCCGCGCTTGGCGGCCGTGCTGCGCGAGCTCGGCACCTGCTTGCGCAGGCGGTACAGCAGTTCCTTGGTGGTGCGCTGCATGAACTTGGGCTCGTCGTCCGGGTCGTCGGAGAACTCGGCGTCGGCCAGGTCGCCGCTGTGGCGGAAGTCGGGGAACAGTTCGAACAGCGAGCGGTCCCACCCGTCTTCGCTGGCCTTGACCAGCTCCACCGCGAGCGGCGCGATGTCGCTGTCGGACGAGGTGTGGGCGGTGATGTACTGTCCCTTGGCCAGCACTTCCCCGGCCAGTTCCAGCACTTCTTTCGGGTGCATCGAGAACAGGATGGCGAAGATGGTGGCGCCGTGATCGGTGGCCGAGGCTTCGGCCAGCAGTTCGTGGCGGCGCTCCACGTCTTCGGTGGAGAACACCACGCCATGGATGTGCGCGAACAGCGATTCGGCCACGCGTTCGGGATCGTCCTCGATCATGTCGTCGCTCCAGGTGGCGGCGAAGAAGGCCAGGCTGTCGGCCCAGGCCTTGGGCGGCACCAGCAGCGTCGCCAGCGAGGTCTTGCCGCCGTCAAAGCCGGACAAGTGCAGCGCCGTCACTTGCGGAGGCAAGGTGCCGAGCACTTCGACCACGGCCAGGTCGCCATGCTGCTCGACCGCTTCCGAAAATGCCTGTTCGGCATGGCTCAGCGAGCCGGCCAGTACCAGTTCGCTGACCTGCCTGCTCAGGGCCGGCAGATTCGATTTGTCGTTCATGATCAGTCGTCCTCCTTGTCGAACATCTGGGCGAAGTCGTCCGACACCGATCCATCGTGCCCGTCGTCGACATCGTCGCCATCGTCGTTCTCGCCGAGCTGGTCGAACGAGTGGTCGTCCTCGTCCCACAGGCGCGGGTTCTTGTACAGGAATGCGGTGATGATGGCCTGGCGTGCCAGGTCGGGGTGATGCTCCTGGATGGCGGCGTACATGGCTTCGGCCGCGCCTTCGCAGGCGGCCATGGCAAATACCTTCTCCGGATCGCCGCCTTCGTATTCGCCCGCTTCGCGCATCAGGCCTTTGCTGTCGCTGAATGCGATGTGGTCGACCAGCGCAAAACTCATCATGTTGACGTCTTCGATGCCGCCGCCGCTGGCGTATTCGCCGATCAGGGCATTGACCATCAGGTCGTAGTTCTTCTGGTTGGGCGGGTCGCCCAGGATGCCCTCGATCTGGCCAGCCAGCTCGCGCGACTGGTAGGCGAATTCGGGATGTACTCTTCTCATGACTGATTCCTGATTGTGTGACTCTGTGGTTCCGTTATGCCGGCAGTACCGCGCCGTGCAGCCCGAA
This sequence comes from uncultured Oxalobacteraceae bacterium, assembly GCA_965650445.1. Classification (GTDB taxonomy): domain Bacteria; phylum Pseudomonadota; class Gammaproteobacteria; order Burkholderiales; family Burkholderiaceae_D; genus Telluria_A. The sequence goes on from CBFGOU010000023.1 coordinate 14,380, forward strand.
CAGCGCGCGCCAGAGGGACAGCGCCTCCGCTTCCGGGTCGATGATGATGCGGTGGTTGACGCTCTGGTTGTATTCGGCGCGCTTGGCCGGGTCGGACAGGACTTCGTAAGCGCGCGTGATGGCCTGGAAGCGCGCCTTGGCGCCCGGCGCGTCGTTGCGGTCGGGGTGGTAGCGCATGGCCAGCGAGCGGTAAATCTTCTTGATCTCATCGTCGCTGGCGTTCGGCGCTACTCCGAGAATAGCGTATAAATTTTCCACTTGGAAACTCCCGGCGACTGCCAAAAACATTAAAGCGGAGATTATCCTATAGAAACCGTTTAGCAGGGGCGCCGGGCGGGCGGCACACGCGGCCAGCTTACCCGGCCAGTATGGTGCAGCCGGGGCGGCAAATCGGTTCGCTGCCCCACATAGGACCGGTGTCCAGGCGCGGTCTACGGTAAAATGCCGCAACTCGATCATTCCCACACCGCCTTCATGAGCAACGATAAAAATACCGCGGCGCCGGCAGCGAACGCGCCTTCGTCCAATTTCCTGCGCGCCATCGTGGAAAACGATCTGGCGGCCGGCACCCATGCCCGCCCGGGCTTGCCTCCGGTAATTACCCGTTTTCCGCCCGAGCCCAACGGTTATCTGCACATCGGCCACGCCAAGTCGATCTGCCTGAATTTCGGGCTGGCGCGCGACTATGCCGGGCGCTGCCATCTGCGCTTCGACGACACCAATCCGGCCAAGGAAGACCAGGAATACGTCGACACCATCATCGACAGCGTGCAGTGGCTGGGCTTCAGCTGGCAGCACGGCCATGCCGACCATCTGTATTACGCCAGCGACTATTTCGACCGCCTGTACCTGATGGCCGAATACCTGGTGCAGGCCGGCTTCGCCTACGTGGACAGCCAGAGCGCCGAGGACATGGCCAAGAATCGCGGCAATTTCGGCACGCCGGGGGTGAACTCGCCGTTTCGCAACCGTCCCGCGGAAGAATCGCTGGCCCTGCTGCGCGACATGAAGGCGGGCAAGTACAAGGATGGCGAGCACATTCTGCGCGCCAAGATCAGCGAGGATGCGATGGCCTCGCCGAACATGAACATGCGCGACCCGGCCATTTACCGGATCCGCCATGCGCATCACCACCGCACCGGCGACGCCTGGTGCATCTATCCGATGTACGACTACACGCATCCGATTTCGGACGCGCTCGAACAGGTGACCCATTCGGTGTGCACGCTGGAATTCCAGGACCACCGCCCGTTCTACGACTGGCTGCTGGCCACCCTGGCCGCAGGCGGATTCTTCCGGCAGCCAGTGCCGCGCCAGTATGAATTCGCGCGCCTGAACCTGACCTATGTGGTCACCAGCAAGCGCAAGCTGCGCCAGCTGGTCGACGAGCAGATCGTGTCGGGCTGGGACGATCCGCGCATGCCGACCATCGTCGGCCTGCGCCGCCGTGGCTATACGCCCGAATCGATTCAATTGTTCTGCGAACGCATCGGCGTGTCCAAGGCCGACGGCTGGATCGACATGAGCGTGCTCGAAGGCAGCCTGCGGGACGATCTCGATCCGAAGGCGCCGCGCGCGACCGCCGTGCTGCGTCCTTTGAAACTGATCATCGACAATTTCCCCGAGGGCGAATCGATCGAGTGCACCAGCCCGGTTCATCCGCACTTTCCGGAGCGCGGCCTGCGCACCTTCCCGATCACGCGCGAGCTGTGGATCGAGCGGGACGATTTCATGGAAGTGCCGGTCAAGGGTTACTTCCGTTTCTTCCCGCCGATCGGCGACGCGCCCGGCAGCCGCGTGCGTCTGCGTCACGGCTATGTGGCCGAGTGCACCGGCTTCGACAAGGATGCCGACGGGGTCGTCACGGCGGTGCATGTGAACTACTTCCCCGACAGTAAATCGGGCACGGAAGGATCGAACAACTACAAGGTCAAGGGCAATATCCACTGGGTCAGCGCAGCGACCGCGCTGGAAACCGAAGTGCGCCTGTACGACCGCCTGTTCACCGATGCCCAGCCGGATGCCGGCGGCAAGGACTTCAAGCAATTCCTCAATCCGAACGCGCTCGAAGTCGTCACCGCTTACCTGGAACCGGGCATGCGCGACGCCCAGCCCGACCAGCGCTTCCAGTTCGAGCGCCACGGTTACTTCGTGGCCGACCGGGTCGATTCGACACCCGGCAAACCGGTGTTCAACCGGGTCACCACCCTGAAAGACAGCTGGGCAAAATAAAGTTCTTACGGCGAACGGCACTCGGACGATTCCGAGTTGTGCGAGTCCAACGGTAACACCCGCTAAGGCCCCCTCCGATGACGATCGCAGGGGGCCTTTCTGATATTCGCAGCCCCAAATACGACTTTTCCTACACTAAATTTAAGGTAACCTATCAGGTCCGATAGGTATTAAACATCACACTATCGGTTAACTTAGATCAAACACTTACCACGAAACGCGTTGACAAAAAAGGACGCTTGCGCGCAATGCGTACTATCAAAATTCTGATCCGCTCAATCATCCCTTCCCGGCCCGTTGGCTGGGTCGGGATTCCATTGTCGATCGCCATTGGCCTGTCACTGTACTTCGTCACCGCGACATCGATCGAGACCGATTCGCGCGAGCGCTTCGCCAGGCTGGCGCAAAACGCGCGCAATACGATCGACGCGCGCATCAAGTCGTACACCGATCTGCTGCGCGGGACAGTGAGCCTGTTTCAGATCAGCGATCCGCTGACGCGCCTTCAATTTCATGGCTACGTCGAGGGCGTGGACGTGCCGCGCCATTTTCCGGCCATCGAAAGCATCAATTTCGCCTTGAACGTCACCGACGAGGGGCGTGAGGCCTTCGAACGGAAGCTGCGCAGCGAACATCTGTCCAGTGGCGAATCGCTCGGCTATTTCAACATCAAGCCGCCAGGCCGGCGGCCCGAATACACGGTCGTGGTGTATGCCGAGCCGGAACAGCGCTGGGCCAAATCCGTGGGACTGGACTTGCACGCCAATCCCGTGCTGGAGGAAACCTTCGCCATCCTGCGCGACACCGGCAAACTGGTGACCTCTGGCATGCCGATCGTGGCCTTGTCCGGTGTTAACCGTACCGCGCTGGCCATGCGCCTGCCGGTATATCGGATGGGCATGCCCGCCAACACCGTCAGTGAGCGCCGCGCCGCCTACATCGGTTCGGTCGGGATTGCCTTCAGCGTCGACAGGCTGGTCAAGGGTGTGATCGATGAAATGCCGCTCAAGAACGTGCGCATGACCTTGGTCGACCACGCGATCGGCGTGGACAAGCGGCGCCGCCGGGTGCTGTTCGACAGCGCCGCCGGCGCGCCCCAGCAAACGCCGTCGTTTCTGGCGCCAACGGGCCG